>JAFQHW010000027.1 GCA_017397805.1 Clostridia bacterium
GAGGCTTTCTTCCTTTGCTCTATATATGCGTTTGCTTCTTCTATTGAGATCTTTTTTATTGTTGTATCCGAAGAAGTATCGTTGGTCAACTCCACGTCCTCGATCTCATCTTTCAAAAGATAATCGGTAGTAACTCCGAATAGTATGGAAAGCTGCAGTATTTTTTCTAAATCAGGAATAGTTTGTGCGCCCTCCCATTTTGAAACGGCTTGTCGAGAAACACTCATCTTGTCAGCAAGATCCTCTTGCGACCAACCGTTCTTTTTGCGTAATCTAATAATTAAAGAACATCAACAGGATACCGAGATATACGAGATCAAAGCCGAGGAACGCAGGGTTACGGCTGATGCTGAAGATCCCGCTTGTTACAAGCTCGGTCTTTTCGGACTTGGACACGCCTGCTCTCCAACTGTCACGCATTGTAACAACCGCCGTGATGAATATAGCAATGCCAACGGCGGCGAATCCTACACCAAGCCATCGTGCCCAAGGCGGCAAAAGAGTTGTGCCGAGAATGATGCTGATAAGCTCCACGACGACCACAAGGACTGTGGATACCATCATCGTACACTCTACCCATTTCACAAATCCGGTCTTTCCGCTACCGATTTGTGAGGTCTTGATACCTTTTTTCTTTTGTCCGAGCAGTTTTATGTAATAGCAGGCGTAGAAGGCTGCTAAAAATATCAAAGCAATTATTCTGAAAATCATACCTATCAATCCTTGTTCATTTTCTCTTTCTTCACGGCATTATAATACAGCCACAAAGAAAAGATAAGTGCCAAAATCAAGCCCACAACCAAAATCCAATTCACCTTAATTACAAAGAACGAGAGCATAAGATTAGAAAATCCGTGAAATACAACACAAGAAAATACGTTCTTTGTTTTCTTGTAGATAGTAGCAAGCCAAACGCTCAAAATCAGCCCGTAAATGCAATACAGAACGAAATTCATCCCCTGTTGCGATGTGCCTACTACAAACCAAAGTGGGATATGCCAAGCCATCCAAATGCAACCCGTTATCAAGGTTGCAATCGGGAACGGGAACTTTTTTTCAAACTCCGGCTGTAAGATACCTCTCCATCCAAGCTCCTCATTACCGCCACCTACAATCGTTGCCGAAAGCAAAACAATAGGTGCTGCATACCAAGGAATCTGTGGGTTGATCTCTAAAGAGGACAGTCCTATAACCACGCCTTGAATTACACAGAACAGCAACAGATACCAAACAACTTAATATACAGGGGTATAGCTCAGTTGGTCAAAACACCGAAGTGCCGCCTGTGGTGGATAAAGCGAGGTGTTTTGGGTGCAGCGGTCGAAATTTTGAGAGCGAAAGCGAGCGTAAAATTTCGGGCACCGCAAACGGGAGAGCAGCGGAGCGAACCTTGACAGAAGATAAAGCATTACAAATAGAACAACTTAATATACAGGGGTATAGCTCAGCAGGTAGAGCAGCGGTCTCCAAAACCGCGTGTCTTGGGTTCGAGACCCTCTACCCCTGCCACGGAGGGTATTTTCCCTTCGCTTCCTTCATTATACGGGGGCGGTGTTTATGCTTTCTTCCGCCCCCACTAATACCTCTCTCAATACACACGCGGATGTAACTCAGTTGGTAGAGTACGCGACTTTTAATCGCGTGGTCCGGAGTTCGAGTCTCCGCATCCGCACCATCAAAGGGCAATGAAAAAGATATTGCCCAAGAAACCCCCGATTTTATCGGGGGTTTCGCCGTTTCTACGGTCGAAATTTTTACAAGCGATTTTGCAGATGTGAAAAAGGTATTTTTCGCTTTCTGTAGTGAGCCGAACTCTCGTACAACCGAATACAACAAGCTGACCGACGACGAAGTTGATGCGCTTGTAGACGCTGCTATAGAGACAATTCTCGTAGGCGCTAAAATCGCAGATTTTGGCTCTTTTTCGTTCGAGGAGGCTGATGCAGGACAAGAGTTAATTGTCTTTTACGAAGAGCTTCTATAGCTGGATATCTCAAGATAAGTGCGATAAAGATGGCTCCATCAAGATAGATATCTACGACCAGATTAGATATAGATGGAATGAGTTTGTGGACTATGTGTGGAGCTTTAGAGCCAAAGAGAGGAAGAAAAGGGAGGTCACAGATGAAGCTTAACCAGACGCTTTTAATCAAGATAGACGAAAAGGTCTCAGACCAATAGCCAAGATGGACGGCAAAAGAATAGCAAACCTTGCTTTTCTGACTATCTCATTCTTGTCAGTCCTATTTTTCAACCGGTACAAGGTGGATATGCTCGGAGGCTTCGGCCCATTCGCAGGACTAAAGGTGTCGCTTTTCGGATACACGCAAAAGATAGGCTTGGGAGATATAAGTGGCTTCTTGGTGATAGCTCAGATATTGGCAATCATCAATATCTTCGTGTTTTTAAGCGCTTTAGCTATCAACACCATTAGCTTTGATATACTCCCTCTCTCGACCAAGAAGATACCTGCCTTGAAGAACGTGGAGAGACTATCTATCGCTATCTACTATCTGGTTCTCTTAGTTGCTTTGCTGTTCGGTCTTATCGGCGCTATATCTGAAGATATGGGCCTCGGCGCAGGCTGGTGGATAACCTTCCTTGTGTCCTCCCCCGGCATAGCACTAACTATAAAACCCGATTTGATAGACAAGCTCGGTGAGATAGCCAAAGGAGAGGCGACTGAAACCCAAGATTAAATCTTATCTGGATTACCACATAACGAAAGGAGAAAACATAATGACCGATAAGAATTTTGACAACGAAACTAACACAAAAAACCCTACCGACGAAAAGCTTAACGAAGGCTGTGCTAAGTCTTCTGAAAGCTGTAAAGACTTTGTTCGCCAGAGCGTGGAGGAATGGATGGACTCCATCTCTCTTGTCACCGAGACCTTTGGCAAGCAAATGGCTCGTCTTTGCAAGATAAACCCCTTCGTGCTCGGCTACCAAAGATTACTTAATGATATCTGGGAGCTTTACAAGCGAAACGAAGTATTCCTTCCTTCTATCTACTCCGGTGCAACCTATGAGGACGCAGAAGAGCTCGCTTCTCATATAAGAGATAGCCACGACAAAATCTTGGCCGACCTTGACTTCATCAAGTCCTGCGAGATTATCAGCGACACTCTATACGCAGACGTTATCGAGACTCTCGCCTTCAATTCTTGCTCTATCGACGCCGTTATCGAGGCTTGGTACGATGAAGATGATTGCGATTGTTGCTGTGAAGACTGCGAGGGCTGCGAGGGCGAAGGTTGTGAGACTTGCGATAGTGGAGATAACCGGTGCGACAGCTGTACCGCCAAAGGTGCGTGCTGTGGGCTTGGAGAGCTCTAAGGGGGCAATAGCCCCCTTATTTATAAAAAGGAGGCTTTGATATATGGCAAAAACCATCACAGACCTTGAAACTTGGCTTCTGGATGAAGGTGATAAGCTCTATAGATTTCTGGTCTACAAGAGATTATTCACACCCTACGAACAAAATCACGCTTTTATGGATGAGAGTGTTTACGAGGACCACCACTACTCTCTTTGCCGCATTGAGCAAGCTATCGACCTTGGCAGCGGAGAGTGGTTACTCGGGCTTCGCAAGGTGGACGAGCTCACCGGAGAGGATGTTGATATAATCGAATACTATAGGCTGTCTGAGATAAGATTGGCTCGATTTGATAAAGATAACGATGCACGCTCTGACAGAGAACAAGAGGCGGAGGATGATACGGATGAGCTATAACATATCGTTTAAGATAAGAGTAGCTGAGACCGACGAATATATAAGGGTCGGCAATTGCGATGCAAATATCACTTGGAATGTCAGGAAGATAATAGAGCTATCTACGGGCCTTCCTTGGAAAAACGAAGATAACAACGGGTACTGTGTAGACGTAATCCCCTCTATCCGCAAAGGAAGAGAAGAGCTGATACGCAACCCCGAGAAGTATAAACCCTACGAACCCGACAACGGTTGGGGCTCTGTAGAGTCAACTATCCATTTCTTCACTTGTATCTTAGAGGCATGGGATACATACGCTGAATGGACAAGACCGGCTATTGTGGCTAAAACTACTTTTTGGGTGTCTTAAAAGGGAGAGTCAGATGAGAACGACGAAAAACCCTGAGCTAAGGGTTAATATGCCAACCAATATTACCTTAGACGAAAAAACCGCCTCTGCCCTCCTATTTGGTGTGCGAGAGCCGTTGCTTGAATTTATCGAGCGTCGCCGTAAAACCCCTCGCTTTAGCCACGGGGATATAAGGCAACCTGTATTAGAAAAATTTTGAGTGACTATAACATATATAGACGCGCAAAACGAACGAAGGGGTGCCGATTTGAGCATCAATACATACGAGTTTAAGCTCTACAACAACAAAAGAAATCGGCATCTCGACAAAGCAATGTTGCTTGCTGCCGAAATCTACAACCATTGCATAGCGTTGCATCGCAGATATTATAGGCTGACAGGCAAGCACATATCGCTGCATCGTTTGCAAAAGCACATCACTAAACTTAAGCACACAGAACGATACAAGCATTGGAACGAGCTTGGCTCACAAGCTGTTCAGGATATTGCGGAACGCATAGATGGGAGCTATCAGGCGATGTTCGTTCACATCAAAGAGGGACAACAAGGCAAGAAGCGTCCGCCAAAGTTCCGTAAGCCAAGCAAGTATCGTTCCTTCACACTGAAACAATGTGGATATAAGTTTAGCGATGACAACCGTGTCACAATAATGGGACGCAGATACAAATACACAAAGCACAGAGAAATCGAAGGCAAGATTAAGACGGTCACGATAAAGCGCAATACGCTGGGAGAATATTTCTTGTACGTGACCTGTGAGGTCGAGCTACCGCAAATCAAGGCAAGACTGGGTAATGCCATCGGCTTTGATTTCGGATTAAAGCATTTCCTCACGGGTAGCGACGGAACAGTTATAGATGCTCCCGAGTATTATCGTGCTACCTTAAAAGACCTGAGAAACGCTCATCGCTCCTTGTCGCGCAAAACCGGCAAGACAAACCGAACGCGAGCACTTCGGGCTCTTGAGCGTATTTATATCAAGGTTTCAAACGCAAGACGAGATTGGTTCTTTAAGCTGAGTAAGCACTTAGCAACAAGCTATAGCTGTATATGCATCGAGGACCTAAACATCGAGGCAATGAAAAAGCTTTGGGGTCGCAAGATTTCCGACTACGCCTTTTCTGAGTTCGTGATGTGTTTGGAGTGGGCTTGTCAAAAGTATGGATGCAAGCTGATTAAGGTGGATAGGTGGCAACCCACAACTAAGCCTTGTCATGTTTGCGGCTATATCAACAACGGCTTAACGTTAAAGGACCGTGTTTGGACTTGTCCTAATTGTAATGCGGTTCATGACCGTGACGTTAACGCCGCAATCAATATTCTAAATTTAGGTCTTGCTTCGGCTTGACCAAACACAAAAGGTTAGGATATTAACCTTTGCTTAGTCCTTGTAAGACCGCGTTAGCGGCGTAGGGCGTTGACGGCACAACCTGTGCTAAACGGGGAGGTAGAAGCCCCTTGCTTTAGCTACGGGGTATATCACAAGCAACAAGCGAAAAGAGAGGCGAGAGACTCCCGACAACAACAAGAAAAGCGCCCCTATTTAGGGCGCTTTTCTCTTTTGGGCAAGACAAACGTAACGATAAATCCACCATCATAGATGCGAAAGTTCGTCTTTGCGTATAATGGTGATCCATCGGAGAATCGAACTCCGGACACCATGATTAAAAGTCATGTGCTCTACCGGCTGAGCTAATGGATCGTTTTCTTTTCGGCAACTTAAGCCGCCAAAAAAGAATACCACATTATAAAGCTTTTGTCAATAGTTTTTTTGAAAGAGTTTTAATAAAATCTGAAATTTGCTATAACTTTTCCTAAAATCGTTAAATCGTTTGTGTAAATGGGGCTCATGTTGCTGTTTGCAGGTTGCAATCGTATTTGCTTTTCTTCCTTAAAGAAGTACTTTACGGTTGCGCTGTCATCAATAAGGGCAAGCACGATCTCTCCGTCCTCGGCATATCTTCTGCTCTCAACGATTACGATATCTCCGTTGAGTATGCCCGCCTCGATCATACTGTCCCCTACGACTCTAAGGGCAAAAAGCTGTGAAGCACCGGACATGGAAGCAGGGTAGTCCACGTACCCCTCGTAGTTTTCAACGGCTAAGATGGGTAAACCCGCGCGTACTTGCCCGATTAGCGGCACGCGTACGGTTTTTGCCTCTTCATCGTTTTTATTACCGCTTATGGTTATTGCGCGGCTTTTTCCGTCAACACGGCTGATATAACCCTTTGTTTCGAGCTGTTTTATATAGCTATGCACCGTTGACGTGGATTTTATACCCGTGGCGGAGCAAATATCTCTTACAGAAGGGGCATAGCCGTGATTTCTTATGTTACTGCGTATGTACTTGAATACAGCTTTTTCCTTATCGCTAAGCTGAAATCCTTTATCTGCCATCAGTCTATACCTCCGTCGTAAGCGATGCCGAACAGCTCTTCAGCCCTCTCCATATCTCCCTCAAGATAAAGGTGCCCAAACAAACATTCAAGCCCCGTGGCGCGTCTATAATCAACAGCTGATGCGCTTTTGGGGATATTGACTCCCTTGGCGTTTCTGCCGTATTTGAATATGGACATCTCTCTTTCGGTTAAAGAAGGCAATAACTTTTCTACCGCCGCGCTTTGACTGACGGCGGTTACGTATTTCTTTGCTTCGATGTTGAGATCACTGACCTTTCGGTCACCGTCACCGATTATTCTGCGACGGGCCAACAACTCAATCACCGCATCGCCCATATATGCAAGTATCAGGGCGTTGCATTTGTTAAAATCTATACTCTTTTCCATTTGGGACCTTGAGGAGTATCCTCTATGATTATTCCGCGTTCTGCCAAAACGTTACGGATTTCGTCAGCACGCTGATAGTTCTTTTCTTTCTTTGCCGCGGTACGCTCTGCGAGCAACGCTTCGATTTCCGCTTCGTCACCTTGTTCGTTGCTCTTTATTTCCAAACCGAAAAGCACGAGCAGGCTATGATATTTTTCGTAGGCACTTTCAAGAAACGTTTTGCTTGCGGAGGCATCTGCCATAGCGGTGTTGATAAGCTTTGCCGCTTCGAAAACACAGCTGATAGCATCGGCGGTGTTAAAATCGTCGTCCATTGCCGCCTTCATTTCTTCGGTCTTCTTGTCCACCGCTTCAAGAGTCGCCTTTTCAGCGTCGGATATTTCGCTTCCTACTGCGTTCTTTATGCGGAAGGACAGATTTTCCTCGCAGTTTTGCAGTCTTTCGAGAGAGCCTTTGGCCTGCTCTAAGATTTCTGCAGAATAGTTCACGGGACTACGGTAATGAGGGGAGAGAAGGAAATAACGGATAACCTGGTAATCGTATTTCTCTGCCACGTCGCGTACCGTAAAGAAGTTACCCAAGGATTTGGACATCTTCTTGTTGTCAACGTTTATGTATCCGTTGTGCATCCATATTTTTGCAAGGCACTTGCCTGTTGCACACTCGGTCTGTGCTACTTCGTTTTCGTGGTGGGGGAAAGCAAGGTCCTGACCGCCACCGTGAATATCGATTTCGGTGCCCAAGAACTTATAAACCATAGCAGAGCACTCAATGTGCCAACCGGGTCTGCCCATGCCCCAAGGAGATTCCCAAGCTATTTCGCTGTCCTCTTTTCTTGCTTTCCAAAGGGCAAAGTCGTAGCTATTCTTCTTGTCCTCGTTTACTTCTATTCTTGCACCCGCTTCTTGGCTTTCCATATCTCTGTGGGAAAGTTTGCCGTATTCTTTGTAGCTTTCCGTGTCAAAATAAACGTCGCCGCCCATAACGTATGCGTGACCGTTGTCGATTAGCTTTTGAACCATTTCGATGATCTCACCGATGGTTTCGGTAGCTCTGGGATGGAAAGTAGCGGGATTAATACCAAGCCCCTTAGCGTCTTTAAAGTATTCTTCTATGTATTTTTCAGCTATCTGAGGTACCGTGCTGTTTTCTTCAGCGGCGCGTTTTATCAGCTTGTCATCTACGTCGGTAAAGTTCTGAACGAACTTTACGTTGTAGCCTCTGTATTCCAAATAACGGCGTAACATATCGAAAACAACGAAAACCCTTGCGTTGCCTATATGGAAATAGTTATATACGGTAGGACCGCATACGTACATACGCACGGTGTTGTCAACAACGACAAGCTCATCCTTTTGCCTTGTAAGCGTATTGTAAAGTTTCATAATTATCGTATCTTCTCCTATAATTAGTTCTCGTTAAGAAAATCTATGTGATTTTTATACATTATTATACAGTAAATGCCCGAATATATGCTTAGTGTAACGGATAAGACCGTCACGATAAGGCTCAATAGCCTAAAATCGTAAAATACGCTGTGGTTGATAAGTACGGGTTCCAATACTACGATGGCTATCCAAAGCATTTGCATAGCGTTGGTGAACCTAAAGAGCGCGGCCTTGAATTTATCGCCGCCCTTAAAAAGTCCTTTTACGTCCAAAGCTGAATCCGTAAGTCCTATTCCCATAACAGCCAGTTCCCTCAAAATTACTGCGGCAACCGACCAAAAGAAGAAGTGGCGGTAAAAACCCGTAGGTAATATATAGCTTGAAAAGCAGATGGAGATAAGCGCACCGAAAACCACGAGCTTATCGGCTACCATATCCAAAAAGCGCCAATATCCCGTATCGTCGCTTCTTCTGCTCATCAGTTTTTTATCAACGTAATAGGTAATAACAGCCAAAATGAAGAACGAAACTGCGATTATGCGGGGCCAAGTGGATTTTAAATCATTGCTCAAGCCAAAATCGTATACCATAAAAATCATGAACAAGGGTATAAGTAATAGCCGAACAAGTGTGAATTTAGCAGGCTTTTCAAATTTCACAGCGCAAATCCCCCTTACTTATTCAAGGCTCTTCCGCAAAGGTCGTAATCCAAAACCTCGGTAATTTCCACGTCAACCATTTCGCCGTCGCGAAGTCTGCGCGGTGCGGAAAAATAAACCTTGCCGTCAATATCGGGTGCATCGGATTGCGGTCTGCCGTAATAAATTTCGGCGGCTCTGTCATAGCCTTCACAGAGAACGCGCAACGTTTTTCCAACAGCTTTTTCGTTAAGCTCTTTGTGGATACGGCGTTGCTCACGCATAAGTATATCGTATCTCTTTCGCTTCAATTTTTCAGGTATTTGGTCGGGCAAATCGTAAGCTGGAGTATTTTCTTCTCTTGAGTATTCGAACACACCCAAACGCTCAAATTTGATTTCTTTGATAAAAGCCTTAAGCTTTTCAAAATCTTCTTCGGTCTCACCGGGGAAGCCGGTGATAAATGTAGTGCGTATGGTTATATCGGATACACGTTCTCTTAGCATACCTATAGTTTCTCTGATGCTTGCTTCCGTGTCTCTGCGGTTCATGCGCTTCAAAACCGAATCGGAAATATGCTGCAACGGCATATCTATATATTTTGCCACCTTGGGGTTGTTTGCGAGCTCGTCAATAACCGCATCGGTAAGTCTGTCGGCATAGCAATACATAAGTCTTATCCACTGAATGCCCTCAACCTCGGACAAAGCTTGAAGCAAGCTGTCCAAGCAATAAGTGCCGTATATATCCTCACCGTAACGGGTAGTATCCTGCGCTACCAAGCAAAGCTCTTTTACACCTAAAGCCGCAAGATCCTTTGCTTCTGCAACTATTTCCTCAATGCTTCTGCTGCGGAACTTACCCCTTATGTCGGGAATAACGCAGTAAGAACAGCGGTTATCGCACCCTTCGGCTATTTTCAGGTACGCAAAATATTCGGGAGTGGTGATAACACGTTCGTTATAAAAGGGCGCTTCGTTAACGTCATCAAAGCGTGTGTATTTTTCGCCCTTATACGCGGCGTTTACCGCATCTACTATATGAGAAATAGAGCCGGTGCCCAAAACACAGTCAACCTCAGGCATGCGCTCAAGCACTTCATCTCTGTATCTTTCCGCGAGACAGCCGGTAACGACTATGCCCTTGAGCGTGTGGTTTTCTTTAAGCCAGGCCACGTCAAGTATATTGTCTATCGCTTCCTGCTTTGCACTTTCAATAAAAGCACAAGTATTAATAATTATAACGTCGGCATCAACGTCTTCGGGCACTATCTCAAACCCGTTGTCTGCCAGCATATAAAGCATATTTTCCGTGTCTAATAGATTTTTTGGGCAACCCAAGGATACAAAACCTACTTTTATTGCCATATTTATACCTCTTTATTTTTACTCTTCTTCATATTCGCTTTTGAAAGCACAGATGGCGTTGTTGATTTCGTCGTAGCCGAAACCGCGGGCAGTCAGAAATGATACCGCCTTAGCTCTCGCCTGTCTGTCTTCGGGATTGAGGTGGGGAAACTTTTTAAACAAAAGCTCTGTTATAACACCTTCCGGTGTTTCGTCAAGCTCGTCCGTTGCTTGATCAATCGCTTCTTTATCGAACCCTTTTGCGTAAAGCTCTTTTTTTATACGCATTACGCCGTAATTCTTGCGCTTTTGAAAATACTCCGCATATTCTTTGCAAAGGGTCAAATCGTCAAGATAACCCTTTTCCTCAAGCAAAAACAGCGTTTTTTCAATAGCCGTGTCACTAAACGCGGCATTTTTAAGCTTTTTACCTAAGCCACGCTTGGAATGAGCTTTGTACGACAAATAATTAAAAGCTTTTTTGATGCACCTTAGCTTTTCTTCGGCTTCCGTCAAGAATTCTAAAGATTCTTCGGTTATCTCGCCACCCTGAACTATACCGCTGCGCTCGTAGTCGGCTATGGTGATTCGGTATTTTACTCCGTGCGCCTCAACCAAGGCCTCGCCCTCGCTTTTAAAAAGCTCTACGGAATAGAAGGCGTTCATTATTCGTCGTCACCGAAGAAATCGTCCTCGGTATCTTCTATGCTTTCGTTTCCGCCAACACACTTTTCTCTTATCTTGGCTTCAATCTCTTCCGCAAGTGCCTTATCCTCGGTAATCAGGTCTCTCACCTTGTCTTTACCTTGACCCAAACGTTCACCGTTATAAGAAAGCCAAGAACCGCTTTTATCGATTATACCCAACTTAATACCAAGCTCGATAATTTCGCTTTCCTTGGATATGCCCTTACCGTAAAGAATATCAAACTCAGCAGTTTTGAATGGGGGAGCGACCTTGTTTTTTACTATCTTACATTTGGTGTGGTTGCCTATGATGTCGGAACCGTTTTTAAGTTGTTCGGATTTGCGTATTTCGATACGAACGGAAGCGTAAAACTTTAAAGCGATACCGCCGGTGGTCGTTTCGGGGTTGCCGTAGAAAACACCGATCTTTTGTCTTAGCTGGTTTATGAATATTACGATACAGTTGGATTTTGCAACCGCGCCCGAAAGCTTACGAAGAGCCTGGGACATCAATCTTGCCTGTACACCTACGTTAGCAGCGCCCATCTCGTTATCTATCTCACTCTTGGGAACCAAAGCAGCCACGGAGTCCACAACAACTATCTCAACCGCGCCTGAGCGTATAAGCATCTCTGCAATTTCCAAAGCCTGCTCGCCGTCATCGGGTTGGGAAACCAACAAATTATCTATATCTACACCCAAAGCCTTTGCATATACGGGGTCAAGAGCGTGCTCCGCATCGATAAACGCGGCTTCGCCGCCCAATTTTTGCACTTCCGCAACCGCGTGGAGCGCAACCGTAGTCTTACCCGAAGATTCGGGCCCGTAGATCTCTATTATTCTGCCGCGAGGTAAACCGCCGATACCAAGTGCTAAGTCCAAGGATAAAGAGCCTGTAGAAACACCAGAAACCTCCATGCGTGAATTCTCGCCCAAACGCATTACGGAACCTTTGCCGTACTTCTTTTCAACCTGTGCCAAGGCGATCTGTAAAGCTTCTTTTTTCTTATCGTTAATCTTATCAGCCATAATATACTGCTGTGCCCAAGGCACATCCTCCTTTAAAATACAAAAGTGAACTAATGTTCGGTTTTATAATACCACAACCGCTTGTGTTTGTCAACGATAAAAACACATTTTTAAGCCTATATTTTACAAGTATTTATTTTTTTACAAAAGAATATGAAAAAAACTCAGGCTTTTGTGAAAATCACCTATTTACTTTTTTGAATTTTTTGGTTAAAATGTTATCGAATTCGATTTTTGTCGAAGTATAATAAACAAAGGGGTATGGTGAACGATTATGGAAAGTGTAAACCACGGTAAGCTTGGAATTATAGTTATGAACAATTGCGCGGCTCTCGGTAAAAAGATCGAGAAGCATATACTCGCTATGCGCGGTGAGCAGGATTCCGGTAAGTCATACATAATTCCCGTTGACGAAATAAGATTTTCCAACGGTGAAGGCAAGACTAAGCTTCCCGATTCCGTAAGAGGCAGAGATATTTATATTATTTCCGACGTTGGCAACTACAGTTGCACTTACAAGATGTTCGGTTATGAAAACCGCATGGGTCCCGATGAACATTTTCAGGATATAAAGCGCGTACTTAGCGCAGTTGGCGGTAAGGCTAACCGTGTTACCGTTATTATGCCTTTGCTTTACGCATCCCGTCAGCATAAGCGCAAGGGACGTGAGTCTATGGACTGTGCTATGGCTTTAAAAGAGCTTGAGAATATGGGTGTTAACACTATCATCACCTTCGATGCTCACGATCCTACGATACATAACGCTATTCCCTTTACTTCTTTTGAAAACTGCATGGCTACTTATTCTACCTTGAAGCGCTTTATCACAAAAGAAGGCCTTTTCACCAAGGATAACCTTACCGTTATAAGCCCCGATACCGGCGCTATGGAGCGTGCAATATTCTATGCAAACGTTATCGGTGTTGACGTTGGTATGTTCTACAAGCGCCGTGACCATTCCAAAATAGTTAACGGCAAGAACCCTATCGTTGAACACAAGTACATCGGTAGCTCCCTCAGAGGTAAGAGCGTGCTTATCGTTGACGATATGATCGCTTCGGGCGAGTCTGTAATTGATATTATCAAGAAGATTTCTCACTATAAGATAGACCGCACCTACGTTGCCGCAACTTTTGCTTTCTTCACCGAAGGCGTTGCAAAGTTTGATAAGCTTTACAAAGAGGGTAAGCTGACTAAGATCTATTCAACAAACCTTTCCTATATCCCTGACGAAATCAAAAAGAAGCCTTGGTTTGAGGAGGTTGACCTTTCCAAGTTTATCGGTAAGATAATCAACACTCTCAGCCACGATGCAAGCATCTCTCCGCTTTTGGACGCGAAGAATAAGATTCGTATGCTCCTTGAGGAAAAAGCGGCAAGGCCTGAGAATAAATAAAGTTCCCCAAAAAGCCGTTGTGTTTTTACAACGGCTTTTTATACTATACATTTCAAGAAAGACGGTGTTATTATGACAATAAGGAAAGCCGAAGAAAAAGACGTAAAAGGAATAATGAATCTGTTGTACCAGGTGGCAGAGGTACACCATAAGGGCAGACCCGACATTTTTAAAAGCGGTTGTTCAAAATACAACGAAGACGAGCTAAGCAAAATAATTGCAGACGAAAATACCCCCGTTCTCGTTGCGGAGGTTGACGGTAATATTTTGGGTCACGCCTTCTGCGTTTTTGAAAGGGCAGGGAAGAACGGCGTTCTCGTGGATAATAAAAGCCTTTACATCGACGATATTTGCGTGGATGAAAATTGCCGCGGCAAGCATATAGGAAGCGCACTGTGTGAAGCCGTGCTGTCCCTTGCAAAAGAAGAAGACTGTTATAACGTAACGCTTAACGTGTGGTCCCTTAATAAGCCTGCGGCAGAGTTTTATAAGGCGATGGGGTTTAAAGAACAGAAAGTAACTATGGAAACCGTTCTGAAGTAACTGATCGCCCATACCGACAATAAAAAATGTGAAGTAAGTCCTTGAAAGGCTGTGCAAAGCACTGAATTTCAAGGACTTTCTGCTAATAACTTTTTGCGTTTTTCGTGCACGTGCTCAGTGCTTATAATACGGTTTCATATTTTTCCGAAAATAATAAAATTTTTTCTGGACAAAAAGCAAAAAACAGACATTATAATAATGAAAGATGAGATATATATATTTTTCCGAAAATAATAAAATTTTTTCTGGACAAAAAGCAAAAAACAGACATTATAATAATGAAAGATGAGATATATACAACGAAAAATATTAAATAGGAGGGAAAACTATGCGTAAATTTATATCTCTATTTTTGGTAGCAGCTCTTTGTATGGGACTTTGCACGTTTGTTGCGGGTGCTGATAACAACGGCGTTCACGATGAACCTGTTTACGATGAATATGTTTCTGAAGAGTCCTATGAAGAAATTTCCTACGAAATCTCCGACGAAGAAATTCCCGAAGATTGTCCCGTAACCCCGTCAGACGATAACCTTGCAGCAGGCAAAGATTACACTATCACTACAGATGACGAGCGGCTTGCATACAACGGTATTTTGGAAGACGGCATTAACCCCGGTAATGACGGCATGTATTTGGGCCTCTATGAAGGTCAGGCGCTTCTTACTGACGGTAACTACCGTGTAGGTACCGAAGAAGCTCCTATTTACATGGATGCTGTTTCCGGCACCACCGTTGAATATGCCGGCTCTTACAGAGTTTATACTATAACCGTTGACATGGGTTCTGTTAACATCGTTTCTTCCGTTGTTTTCCGTGTGGCTCGGCTTTACGGTAACAGAATATTCAACGTAACATGCGTTAAGGTTTCCGAAGACGGTGTTAACTATACAGCGGTTGATTTCACCAAGGTATTTGACGTTGTTGCCAACTCCCAACAGGGTGATGCAGCTTTATACACCGGTGAAGATCCTGATTTAAGAGATGCTTTCTATGACGTAACCTCTTCTTTTGATGCTGTTAACGCTCAGTACGTTGCGGTAACGTTTGATACTTCCGTACCCGGCGAAGAATACGGTAATTTCTACTGTAACATGGACACAGGCAGAGGCTACATCGCTTCCTTCGACGAAATCGAAATTTACGGTCCCGAAGCAAGCGGTGACGTTGAAGAGCCTCAGGAAGGATTTTATTACACCTACGAAGGCACTCTTCCCGAATCCGACCACAATTATAAAAACAATGCCGACAAATATTGGTACGTTGAATGTGACGGTGCTTACGGCATATCCGTGACCTTCTCCGAGGATACTTATTTTGAGAACTACTACGATTATCTGTATATTAACGGCACCGCTTATACCTATGATGATTTAGCAGGCAAAACCGTTACCGTTTACAGCGATACTTTGACACTTAACTTAACGTCAGACGGTTCCGTTACCTATTACGGCTTTGCCGTAACCGAAATAAAGGCGTGCTTCTTGAGCGAAACCAACGATGTTAGCTGGAGCCTTCGCGTAGAAGGCTATGCCGGTGTTGAAGAAGTTTCCGAAGAACCCTCCGAAGAATCCGATTATCCCGAAGAATCCGATTATCCCGAAGAATCCGATTATCCCGAAGAATCCGATTATCCCGAAGAATCCGATTACCCCGAAGAATCCGATTACCCCGAAGAATCCGAAGAACCTTTTATGGGCGCAAGCGGCTTTTGGGGCACCTTGGTATGGGCACTTGACGAAAACGGCTTGCTTACCATCAGCGTTGACGAAGAATGCGCAGGAGAAGAACTTGGTTATATGCACGGAGTATATGATGGCGAGGCTTGGCGTGCATACATTAGCTATATCACAGCCGTGGTTATTGAAGACGGCGTTAAAAACATCGGCGATCATGCGTTTTGTTACTGCATAAACCTTAAAAGCATAACCATTCCCGACAGCGTAACAAACATTGGCTATCGTGCATTTTATGACTGCTACAGCCTTGAAAGCATAAACATAGACAACGAAAACGACGTATACGCTTCCGTAGACGGCGTGTTGTTTAACAAAGATAAAACCGAACTTATAACCTATCCTGCGGGAAAAGGTGATTCTTCATATACTATCCCCGCAGGCGTAACAAGCATCGGCGATTCTGCGTTTGCATACTGCTACAACCTTGAAAGCATAACCATCCCCGATAGCGTAACGAGCATCGGCGATTATGCGTTTTATTACTGCACAAGCCTTGAAAGCGTTACCCTCGGCAACGGCGTTATAAGCATCGGCGATTATGCGTTTGGATGGTGCGAAAGCCTTGCCAGCATAACCATCCCCGACAGCGTAACGAGCATCGGCGATTATGCGTTTGATTGGTGCACAAACCTTGAGAGCGTAACCATCCCCGACAGCGTAACAAGCATTGGTGATTCTGCATTTGAGTATTGTACAGGTCTTAGCACCGTTTATTACGGCGGCATTGAGGCACAATGGAATTCTATAGAAATCGGTTCTTACAACGAAGAATTAACCGATGCTGAGATTATATTCAATTACAAGACGCCCGATATACAGATAGATGAATCTGCAAACGTTGACGACTTTACCGCAGGTAATAATGTTGCCGAAGACGCTATGCTTGGCGCAACCGTAAACGGCGAAGCAGCACAGGACAGCGATAAGCTTACCGACGGCGCATACCGCGGTGACGGTGTACACGGCTGGGATGACGATAGCCTTGCTGCTGAGATAGTAGGCGCGGGTTCCACCGCAGAATACAGCTTCAACCTTGAAGCAAATACCGATAAGGTAACGTTAATTTTCCGTAACGTATATATCTTCGCCAACACCGACTTCGGTACGCTTTATCTAAAGGTTAACACGGGCGCAGGCATCATACCTTTAAGCACTTCAAACGGTGTACAGCTTACAAACGTACGTTGCATCCCCGTAGAGGGTGCAGACGGCTACTACGACGTGGTAGCAGAAGCAGAGGTGAACGGCGCAACCAAGCTTACCGTTACCTTGGTAACTGCAAAAACAAGCTGTCAATTCGACGAGATAGAACTTTACGTTGCAGAAGACGAATCCGGCAACGAATCCGAGTCCGAATCCGAATCCGAGTCTGAATCCGGTGACGAATCCGACGAGCCTGTGAACGTGCTTTACGGCGATGTAAACGGCGACGGTCAGATCAACTCCCTCGACGCGGCACAGGTGCTTAAGTACGATGCTATGCTGATCGAGCTTAACGAAAACGCGCTTAAGGCAGCAGACGTAAACGGCGACGGCTCGGTTAACTCCCTTGATGCAGCACAAATACTGAAGTATGATGCAATGATAATAACTGCTTTTTCTGTTGAGTAAGGCGCAAATGTCTACAATGGCAGTGAAAATCTTGGGCGATGCATTTATAAAAGTCAAAGGCGAGCAGTAAGAAACTAACAGCTTTTGTTCTGCATTGCCGTAAGTTACGACCTGAAAAATTGGTTATAACAAAACAAAGCTCCCTCGTTCATATAAACGGGGGAGCTTGTTTCGTTTGGCAGACTAAGAAATTTAAAGCAACAAAAAAGTCCTTGATGAAAATCAAGGACTTTATTTGGTCTGAGTGGCGGGACTTGAACCCACGGCCTCTACCACCCCAAGGTAGCGCGCTACCAAACTGCGCCACACCCAGATAACCGCAAAACCTTACGGCTGCGGGAGCTATTATATCACTGTTTTAGTGTTTTGTCAATAGCTATTTTCAAGTTTTTAAAACTTTTTTGATTTTGCTGATTTTGTGTCTAAAAAGCACGAATAAGTCTTGCGCGCCGACTCGTTAATTAAGGTCCATACCGCTTCCGATGGGATAAACGACGGCGTTAAGATCGAACTTGCCGTTTTCGTCCATTTCGGGCACGTCGATGGTAAGTCTGCCCTTAGCCTTAGCTTTGCCGAGTATTACCTCAAAAGCGGCGGGGATGTTGGCGCCGTATGCCAAGGTGCTGTTTATATCGGCAACCACCGCACCGGGAACGGGCTTAGCGCAATAGCAAAGCACAAGACCGTCTGCATCTCTGTAAATACCGGCATCGTAGGGCATAAACGCGCTGACTACAACGACTTTTTTGCCAACGGATTTTGCATAATCGCAAACGGCGCGAGGGAAGCTGATATACCAATTTGCGTGTGCCATGTTAGCTTCTGTTTCCGTTTCGATTATGATATTGTCACAGCTATCAATAATTGCCTTAGCTTCGTCGTCTAGGACTTTTTTGTTAGCGTATATGTAAGGCGTATAATCTACGTTGGAAAGCTTTCCTTCGCTTTCAAGTCTTGCCAACGCAAGCTTAAACGCATTAACCTTGTTAGCGTATGCGGCAAATACCGCGGTTTTCTTCCCCTCGGTGCTTATGGGAAGCACGCCGTTGTTATTAAGCACGGTAACGCCTTCGGTACATATCATGCGCTCTGCGGCACGGTTAGCCTCACAGCCTACTTCTTTGAGTGCTGCCGCAACTTTTTCTTCTACGCTGGTTTTGGGTGCATCGAACAGACCTAAAGCCTTCTTTACGTTGAGTATGCGCATAACGGACTCGTCGATTCTTGACATGGGGATTCTTCCGTCCTCAACGGCGGTAACGATGTTGTCAATAAGCTTACCAAGCTTATCGTCATCCTTCAAGGAACGAAGGCTGGTGCACATAAGCAACATATCAACACCCGCGTTAATCGCAAGAACGTTTGCAAGCTCACTGCCTATATGGCTGGAGATAGCCTGCATCTGCATAGAGTCGGTGATAAGAACACCCTTAAATCCAAGCTGGTCACGAAGTATATCCGTAAGGAATACTTTAGAAAGCGTTGCGGGAAGGGTCATCTCCTTCTTGTCCTGCTTGGAAATAACGGAAGCTTTTTCTATGTTGGGGAACTGTATATGACCGCTCATAATCATCATACAGTCATTCTTTATAGCATCGGCAAAGGGAACAACCTCAAAGTCCATAAGCTCCTCGTAAGTGGAGAATATGGCGGGTAGACCCGTATGAGAGTCAACGTTTGTGTTTCCGTGACCGGGGAAGTGCTTAGCGGTAGCGGCTACGCCGGCTGCCTGTAAGCCTTTTGCCATAGCGGTGCCGTATTCTGCGGTGATATTTTGGTCGGAGGAGTAGGAACGCACGTTGATAACGGGGTTGTTGGGGTTGTTGTTAATGTCAACGGAAGGAGCAAAATCTACGTTTATACCGACTGCCGCCAGCTCCTTGCCCGTAATAAGACCTGCGGTATACGCATTTTCAACGCTTCCGGAAGCGGAAAGTGCCATATTACCGGGAAGGGAACAACCATGGCTCATTCTGACAACTCTGCCGCCTTCTTGGTCAACGCCGATAAGCATAGGAATATCGTTTTCAACGGAGTCTTGAAAAGCCGCATTAAGACGGGTAACCTGCTCGACGTTATCAAAATTCTCGGCAAACAGTATAACGTTACCCAATTTATGTTTTCTTATCATGCCTCTGACTTCGTCGGACATAACGTGATAGTCGGACTGCTTATCCTCGTTGCTGTTTTGCCACTTTCTGAAGTCAAACATCAGCATCTGACCGATTTTTTCTCTTAAACTAAGTCTTGCAAGTATTTTTTCCACGCTTGATACCTCCGTAAACAAGTAAAACTCAATACTTTATAAGCTCAATTAGTCTAACATAGAAGCGCCAAAAAGTCAAGCCAAAAAATTGTTGCATTATTAATTTGTTGACAAATTTGAAAGCGTGGTGTATATTATATAATGTATAACAATCTGCACAATCAGGATGTTTATAATGCTTGTCAAAGCGGAGGTATGAAATATGAGGAATACAGTTCTTACTATAGGTCCCGCAACCATGGATGTGTTGCTTAACGTACCCTATGCACCAAACGGCGGCAGGACGGTTTTTTCAAAAGACAGATATTCCTTTACTCCCGGCGGCAACGGCGCATATACCGCCGTGGCTGTCAGCCGTTCGGATAGCAGTTCTACGCTCTTGACGCGAGTAGGCGAGGACGAGCAAGGGAGCAGAGTTGTTAGACATCTTATTGATGATAACGTTAACACTAATTACATAATCAAAGACCCCGTTAACCAAACGGGACTTTCGGTTTACCTTATCGAAGAATACGGCTTGGGAGGCAGTGCGAATTTTAAAGGTGCATCTGCAAAAATAAGCAGTGCCAACGTAGAAAAAGCCTTTGACTGTATGCCCTTAATAGTTAACACTAATTTGGAGCTTGACGGCGAAGCGCTGAGATGTACCGCCGCCCTTTGCGAGGACAGCGGATTGCCTTTCATACTTGACGCTACAGGCGCTTATGAAAATACGCGGCTTTCTTCCCTTGTGGGTGATAACGTAATTATAGCGGGGGAAAAAGAGATAGAGGTGCTTACGGGCATAAGACCCGATTCCACTGAGAATTATTTGCGTGCCTGCATTAATCTTTTCGACAAAATGCCGTTGAGATTTGCGGTTTTAAAGCTTGGCAGACGCGGTGCCTATATTTACGACGGTAAATATTGTGAGCTTCTTATGTCGCCCGGTTTGCAAAGCGTTGATACCACTGCAGAGCATCAGTGCTTCGTTGGAGCGTTTTGCAGTGAGTTTATTCGAACCTACGAGGTGGATAAAGCGACCAAGTATGCCTTGGCGGCTTCAAGTATTTGTGCTTCCAAAGTGGGCGGTTTTGCATCTATACCCACGAGAACGGAGATAGAGAATATATTAAATTAATTTTTTCGGAGTGTATTTAATGGCTAAAACTATCGGTATTTTTGATTCCGGTTTGGGTGGGCTTACGGCCGCCGCCGAGTTTGAAAAGCTGTTTAACGGAAAAAAGTATATATATTTCGGTGATACGGCAAGGGTGCCTTACGGTACGAAATCTGCGGATACCATATGCCGCTACGCTTGTCAAGACACCAAATTTTTAATTGATAAAGGCGCTTCGCTTATAATAGTGGCTTGCGGTACCGTTAGTGCCAACGCTATAGACGAGCTGAAGAAGCGTTTTGACGTGCCCGTGATAGGCGTGGTTGAGCCGGCAGCGGAAAAAGCTGTGGAAATTGCCGCGGCGGGCAACGGAAGAATTACGGTGCTTGGCACTTCCGCTACGGTAAAAAGCGGTGCGTATGAACGTGCAATAAATAAAATAGATCCCAAAATCGAGGTTCGCTCCGTAGCGTGTCCCATGTTCGTTCCTTTGGTTGAAAACGGATATACCGAGGGGGAAGCGGCGGCATTGTTTGCAAGGGAGTATCTTGAGAACAGCGTTTCCTTCGGTGCAGATGCAGTTATTTTGGGATGCACACATTATCCGCATTTAAGCGGTGTAATAGGCGAAATTCTCCAAAGAAGTGTGCTGATAAATTCGGGTAAAGAGGCAGTCGTTGCCGCTAAGAAGTATTTACCTGCTCATATGGTCAGTGACGGTAACGGCGAGTTTTACGTAAGTGATGCGCCCGAAGCTTTTTCCAGACTTGCCCGCGTGTTTATGGGCAGGGAGGTAGCCGACGGAGTTAAGTGCATTGATATAGAAAGTTATTGATTATGAGAGTTCCCGTTGAAATTTTTGTTACAAACAAAAGACTTAATTACAGAGATTTAAGCATGGTCAGCGACGCTCCGGAAGCTAAGGAGAGCACGAACAGCTTTTCCGGTTTTATGGACGTGAAAGGCGATAATTGCCTTTTAGATTACGAGGAAGTGTTTGATGACGGTGAGGTTGCATCAACCACGGTTATGGTTAAGAACGGTTCTGCCCTTATCAGCCGCAGAGGTGATATAAACACCAACCTTGTGTTCATGCAAGGGGAAAGCTGTGACTGTGTATGCCATAACGGTTATCGCAATCTTAATTTGCGCGTAAACACTAAAAAGATAAAAAGCGACTTGTGTAGACTGGGCGGTAAGCTTAGCATTGACTACACCATAGAAATTATGGGCAATTTGGCGGAGAAAAACAGCTTTTGCGTTTCCGTTTGTCCGTCAGACAGTGTAAGCTGAGAGGAGAAAGCCATGGCTAAAATAAAACTTCTTGACGGCGCAATGGGTACCAATCTTATTGCGGCGGGTATGCCCAAGGGTACTTGTACCGAAAAATGGATACTTGAAAACAGCGATGTGGTTAAGAATTTGCAAAGCGAATATATAAACGGCGGCTCCGATATAATTTACGCTCCTACCTTCGGTGCCAATTCTGCCGTGTTGGCTAGAGAGGGCGACCTTGACGTAAGCATCAACGGAAAGCTTGTAGCTTTAACGAAGGAGCTTGCTGATGGGAAAAACGTACTTGTGGCAGGGGACATATCTTCTACCGGCCTTATGCTAAAGCCCTACGGAAGCGCAAGCTTTGAAGACGTGGTTTCCGTTTTTGCAGAACAAGCGGCAGAGCTTGAAAAAGCGGGGGTGGATATGTTTGTGATTGAAACCTCTATCTCGTTAAAGGAAGCTACGGCGGCGTATTACGGTGTGCGAAGTGTTTCCCGAAAACCCGTATTCGTAACCTTTACCGTTGAAAACGGAAGCCGTACACTGTCCGGTGAGAGCGCAGAGGCTTGTGCGGTAGCTTTAGGCGCAAAAGGCGCTTGCGGTGTTGGTGTTAATTGCTCCGACGGCGGCAAAAACGTTTTGGAGTCCGTAAAGCGTATTGCCGCGTATTCGGACGTTGAGTTTATTATAGCAAAACCCAACGCAGGTCTTCCCACTGTGGAGGGCGACAAAATTACGTACAGCCAGAGTCCTGAGGAATTTGCTCTCTTTTGCAAGCAATTGGCGGCGGCGGGAGCTACTCATATCGGCGGTTGTTGCGGTACTACGCCCAAGCATATAGCCGCTTTGGGCAAGGATCTGCCCGACGTTGGCGAGAGGGCAAAAAAGAACGGAATATTTGCCACTGACAGCAGGGACGTTTTTGAGGTGACCGACAACATGGAGCTTCCCGAAAAAGTTGTGTGTGACGATTTCTTGCTCTTTAATCTGCCTGAGCCTGAGGAGGCTTCTTGCTTCAGGATTTACGTGGACGAAGATAGCTTTTCCGTCTTTGACGAAACACCGTTGACAGGCTTGCCCCTAGTTATCGACGGCAGCAGTTACGGTGCTGTTGAAAAGGCGTTGCGCGTATATTCGGGCAGAGCAATTCTTGATAGAGAAACGAACCTGAGCCGAGAGGAAAAACAAAAGCTCAGGGAAAACTACGGCGTAATTATTTTTGATTAAGGATGTATAATTATGGGTGCCAAAAAAAGTTTGCAGTTGTCAGCCATGGTTGGCGATTGCTTTATAATGGCAAAGATAGGCTTGGACAAGCTTAAAAGTTTTAGTGAAGCAGAGCTTAAAATCTTGCTTTATATAGCTCAGGAAGGCGGAATCGAACCCGGCAGACTTGCGGTGAAGCTTGGTATCGATTCACAGTCGGTAGAAGAAGCCGTTAAGAAGCTTACCGAGTCTGGACTTGTATCCTTGGGTGAGGATAAAATAAAAAAGCCCTCCAAGAACGCGGTTTCCAATTACGACGGCGAGGAGCTTGCAGATGCGATAGATGACGATGACGGCTTTAAGGCAGTTACTAATTTTGCTCGTGATATACTCGAAAAACAGTTGAACAGAAACGACCTTAATACTTTGTACGCGCTTTACGATTACCACGGCTTCAGCGCAGAAATGATATGCGGTATCGTGGAATATTGCGTTTCTACCGGTAAAAGGAGTATGTCGTATATATTCAATACGGCGCTTTCAATTCGTGAGGACGGTATAAGCACTTACGATGAGTTGGAGCTGTATATCAAAGAAAAACGCACTTTAAACACAAAGGCGGCGCGTTTTCGCAAGCTTTGCGGTATCGGTAACCGAGAGCTTACCGCAAGGGAGCGCGGCTACACCGACCGTTGGTTCGGTGAAATGCACTTCGGTTTCGAGCTTGTTAAAAAAGCCTACGAGCTTACAATTGACAGAATCGGAGAGCCTAAGTTTGCTTATATGTCCAAAATCCTTGAGCAGTGGCACGCTAAGGGTGTGCGTAATTTAGAGGATGCGGAAAAGCTTTTAGCCAAGCGTAAAGCGGAGAAAAAAGAAGAAAGCAGTGATTACGATATAGAAAGCTATTTCGTTTCTGCTGCTAAAAAAGGTTTTATTAAGGAAGACGATTCTGAAAATTAATTACCGTACGAGGTTGATATTATGTCGTTTGATGATAGAAATACAGCATTTGCCGAGCTTGATATGAGAAGGATGAAGGCGGCGGAGGATGCAAGACTCAGAGAGCGCGAGCTTGAGAAGCGAATTGAAGGCTTGGCTGAGTTGAACAAGGAAATTATGGCTATCGGTCCCAAGCTTTTGCGTTTGGGCATGGAAGGCGGTGCCGATTATGAGGCTAAGTCTAAGGCGTTACATAAAGAACACGAGGCACTTATAGACAAAAAGCACGACTTGCTTATAAAAAACGGCTACCCCTCCGACTATGATCTACCCGTTTACAGCTGCAAGATATGCAAGGATACGGGATTTATAGATATGAAAATTTGCAACTGCGTCAGGGATTCCATTGTAAGGCGTGCATATTACAGCTCAGGCCTTGGAAAGGCATTGGAAGACCAGACCTTTGAAACGATTGACGTTTCGTATTATGCAGGGAATACCGAAAGCGGCGCCTCTGTAAAAGAGCAGATGAGCTATGTGCTTGACTACTGTAAAAAGTATGCAATGTACTTTACCCCCGGCGCCGAAAGCTTGCTTATGATAGGCGGTGCGGGTAGGGGAAAGACTCATTTTGCGTCGGCTATAGGCAGGACGGTTATCGATAAAGGGTATTCGGTGGTATATGAAAGTGCAACGAACATTGTTAATACCTTTGAGTCGGAGCGTTTCGGCAGAGATCTTGAAGCCGATCCCTCCAAGTATTATAGTTGTTCTCTGCTTATAATCGACGATTTGGGTACGGAGTTTAATACTCAGTTCAGTCTTTCCGCAATTTTTAATCTTATAAACCATAGGATCATTAACGGACTGTCAACCATCGTTACAACTAATTTAAGCCTTAAAGAGATAGAAACGAACTATAAAGAACGTATTTTTTCACGCCTTAGCGGTGAATTTACGGTTTTGCCCTTCTGCGGCAGAGATATAAGGCGTATTAAGAAGGAAGCTCGATGAAAAAGGTTAACATTTACACGGACGGCGCTTGCAGAGGTAACCCCGGTAAGGGCGGATACGGCACTGTGCTTGAATATATGGGTAAGGAAAAGGAGCTTTCTGCAGGCTACAGACTTACTACCAACAACCGTATGGAACTTATGGCGGCTATTGAAGGACTTTCCGCCTTAAAGGAGCCTTGTGAGGTGGTTTTATACAGCGACTCTAAGTATTTGGTTGATGCGGTGAATTTGGGGTGGGCAGTTAATTGGCGCAAAAACGGCTGGCGCAAGGGCGATAAACACTTCGCCTTGAATCCCGATTTATGGGAGAAGCTTCTTTTGCTTTTGGAAAAACATAAAGTTACTCTCGTATGGGTAAAAGGTCACGCGGGACACGCATATAATGAACGCTGTGACGTTCTTGCAACAACTGCTGCCGACGGCGACGGTTTGCTCGTTGACAGCGTTTTTGAAGCACTTAACGGAGGGGATATATCTTGAAATATTTAGTGGGTGAAACCCCTATGGAGCAAGGTCAGAAGGTCATAATAACCTTCTCGGACGGAAAAAGTGTTTGCGCGGTCTATAAGGATACCTACGGTTACAACCACAGCTTTGAAACCGAAAATGGCAGCACCGTTACACTAAGCAATCATTTTATGCGCTTAAAAGGCATAAGAGTGAAGGCTCAGCAGTGACCTGTTTCGTCTGTTTGATTATATGGAGTGGCTTTAAGCTTTTTTGTTTATGAAGAAGATAATAGTTTTTGCATTTATATTTATATTTCTGTTTGCTACCGCTTGCGGTGAAGACGCGGCTGAAGAATATACCTCTTATGCCAACGCTATGGATACGAGTGCCAAAATAACCGTCTACGGCAAAGATTCAAAGGCTGTTGCCGAAGAATGCGCCGAGCTTTTTAAAAGCTTGGAGGGTGAGTTTTCGGCAACGGATGCAAACAGCAAGCTTTACACCTTAAACACGAACGGAAATATCGAAGCTGAGGGGCATTTATATGCACTTTGCGGCTTTGCCAATGAGCTTTCTACTTTGACCGACGGCGCGTACAACCCTTGCATTTACCCTTTGGTTAAGTTGTGGGGTTTTACGGCAGACGAATTTAAAGTACCCACACAAGAAGAAATTGACGAGAACGTTAAGCTTGTTGCAGATAGCAAGATGGTTTTCAAAGACGGCGGTATTTACATAGAAAACGGCGGCATGGTGGACTTGGGCGGTATAGCCAAGGGTTACGCTTCGGAGATGATGAGAAGCCTGATCAGCGGCAGCGATTCAACGGGCGCGGTCATTTCCCTTGGCGGTAATATAGTTACGGTAGGAGAAAAGTCCGACGGAACCCCGTGGTCTATCGGCATTAATTCTCCAAAAAACGACGGTGGACTGATTGGTACTTTGTCGGTGGGTGAATGTGCCGTGGTGACCAGCGGTTCATACATCCGCAACTTTGAAAAAGACGGCAAGTTTTATCATCATATTATCGACCCTAAAACCGGAATGCCTGTGGATAACGGTTTGGTTTCCGTAACGGTCGTTGCCGACGATGCGGCGCTGGCTGACGGACTTTCCACTGCCTTTTTCGTAATGGGTATTGAAGAATCTTTGACCGTTGCCGAAAGCTTGGATGTAGATGTGGTTTTCGTTACTGAAAACAGTATAAGCATAAGTTCGGGGTTAAAAGAAAAATTCACCCTCAGCAAAAGTGCCGAGGATGAATATGATCTTATATTCCTTTAATCAAAATTACAAATAAGCTTTCCGCCCCTTACGTCGGTGACAACGCACGATACAATGTCGCCCGCCGCAAAGGGGCGGTTTGTTTTTATTATTGCTTCGCAAAAATCTTCGGTATGACCGGTTGCGCCGCCTTCGGTATTCTTCTCTATAAGAATCTTTACCGTTTTGCCGATCTTTGTTTTAAGTATATCGTCTTTCATACCGTTGCATTCGGCAATGAATCGGCTCATGCGTTTTTTCTTTTGGCTTTCTTCGATTTGACCTTCCATTTGTGCCGCAGGGGTATTGGGGCGTTTGGAATAGGAAAAAGCGTGTACGTGCAAAAAACCTATTTCTTTCAGATAGTTTATGGTTTCTTCCAGCTCTTCTTCCGTTTCGGTGGGGAAGGAGCATATAATGTCTGCAGAAAGCATCACGTGAGGGATAGCCGCCTTCAGCGCTCTGATTTTTTCCTTTGCGGCTTCAGCCGTGTACGGACGCTTCATAAGCTTTAAAATACGTGTGCAACCCGATTGTAAGGAAAGGTGAAAATGCGGCATTAAAATATCGGTTTCAGCGGCGGTTTTGATAAAGCTTTCGTTAAGTATATTCGGGTCTAAGGAGCCAAGACGAAGCCGTTTTAGTCCCTCTAATTTTGACACTTTTTTTATAAGTTCCCAAAGGGGCATATAATTATATGCGGCAGTTTCAATGCCCGTAAGCACGATTTCTTTGTATCCGATGGAAATAAGCCTTTTAATTTCGGCAATTATCTCTTCATCGGGGCGGGAACGGATACTGCCTCTAAGACTTGGAATGATACAGTAGGTGCATTTACCGTTACATCCGTCCTGAATCTTTACGTAAGCTCTCGTTCGGGAAACACCGCAAAGCTTTTCGTTTGCAACGTTGCCGATGTTAAAAAGCTCGTAGTTTTTTTGTGTTTTCGGTATTTCAATAAAATCCTGTAACTGCCCTTTGTCAAAGCAACCCTTAATACGGCTTGCGCCTTCAAAGCTTTTGCATCTTTCGGTATAGCAACCGCAAACGCGCACGTCTTTGGCAAGCTTTAGGGCGCGTCGTATCATTTGCGCGCTTTTGCGTTCGCTTTCTTCGGTAACGGCACAGGTGTTTACCACGGCAATGTCGCATTCTTCACCAAAGGGCACGAGGGTATAACCGTTAACGGCAAAAAGCTCTGCCAAAGCTCTGCTTTCGTATTGATTAACGCGGCACCCTAAAGTGCAAAAGGTAACGGTCTTCATTAAAGCTTCTCCATTATTTCATAAAAGAATGTCTTGCCGCCCAAAATATTAACGGCTTCTCTCAAAGCCTTGGGTGTTAATCCGTGGGGCAACTTCGCGGCAACGCAAAAGGCTTTGCGCTTTTCAGTGGCTCCGCTCCCCCCCACAAGTCCAAGGTTGTATAAATCCGCGGCGCTTACTTCTTCAAAAACCATGTCCGAATTATCCTCAGAATACGGACACAGTAAGTCGTAAAGCGTGGCATCATCCATACCCTCTACCCCCAAAATCCCCGCCTTGGAAGGGATTTTCTTGCGTTTTTCCTTGCCTACAAGGGCAGGGGTGTATAGGTTGATTATATTGTCACCGCTTAAATATCCCTTTAGCTTGTTTCTTATAAATCTACCCGCATCGTCACTGTCGGTAAGCACGATAAGCTTGCCGTTTTCCGTAATTCTGCGTAACAGCATCAGCTTTTCATCTGAGTTGAAGATGCCAAACCCGCCGCCCGTAATAACGGTGCCGTCTGCAACTGCGCAAACTCGCTTCTTGTCATACTCACCCTCAACGAGCAAAGGGTATTTAAGCTTAATTTTTTTCATAAGCAGAAAGCCTCAGTAAAAAGATTTCTACGGTACAAGCGGGATCGTTTTTATAGCTTTTAAGGGCAACGGCGCATTCGTTGCATTTATCCGCCGCATAGTCTAAAAAGTCAAAGCTGACCTTCCTTGCGTAGGGGATATAATTCTTGACCGCCCAGTCGAAGGTCTTTAGCGCTTTTGCTATTTCCGCCACGGTCTTTCCGCTTTCAATTCCTGCTTTCGTAACGGTAATATCGGTTATACACGAAGAAAGCATATTGATAAGCATATAAGGCGAAACGCCGCTTCCTATAAGGAAATTATATATATCGTGAACTTTTCCGCTGTTGCCCGCCGTCAGCGCCTTCGTTAAATCGAACACCTTGAAGCTTTTATTGGAACAGCACACGTTAACAACGTCTTCGTCTGTAACCTTTCTGCCTTTGCAGTAGGCGATAAGCTTTTCCGTTTCGCCTTTTAAGGTGTACATATCCTCACCGCACACGTTGATCATGGTTTCGGGAACAGAATCGGCTATATCTGCGCCGGCGGAGGAAAAGTGGCGGCATATCCACTTTTTAAGCTTAGAGCCCGTTTCTTTTTCGAAAATGGCAAGAATACCGTTCTTTTCCGCAAATGCTATAAGGGCAGATACGGGCGCTTTTTCCTTTTTGCCTATTATTTTAGCACTCAGCTCGTTGCTTTTTGCAACGAAAAGCACGTCAACGTAATCGGGCATCGTGTCAAGTGAATACACTACCTCCTCTATAACCGCCTCACTCAGCTTTGAATAGTCCAGCTCGCTTACGACTATAAGCTTATAGTCGGACATATATGGAAGGTCCTCTAAAGCCGAAGCTAAAGCGTGCGGAGTAAAGTTTTTACCGCTGAACTGAATCAAGTTAAATTCGGGCATAGGTAAAGAATCTACTCTTTTTACAAGCTGTTTTATATAGTGGTCTTTCGTGTATTCTTCGTCGCCGCACAAAAAAATGCATTTGCCTGAGAGGGAGTTTTTGATGTGCGATTTTAAAACGTCTTCATTCATTATTCTGTCTCCCACAAACCGTCTTTGCCTATTCTCAGCTTTAAGACGGTTCTATAAGTCATAACCTTTTTTGCAGACTTCTTGAGATATTCCGTAAAATAGGTTTCCTTTGTGCCTTTGATATACAAGTTGTCATAGCTTTTTGGTATTTGGCTTTTGTGTATCTCCGCCTTTTTCGTGGCGTGGGTTATAACAAGGCCCGTTACGTCCTCAGAATCGGCATATTTACACCCCGATAATACCATAAGCTTCGTGTTATCTCGGTTAACGGTAAGATAATAGGCACCGTCCTCGGTATTAAGCGAAAGATTGCCGATATCCAGAGTGTTTTGGTAATATGAGATTCTGAACCGCTTTTCCTCAAGCCAAGCAGAAAAAGCTTCATCTTTGCAGTAATCGGGCAGATAAACGGTATCAACGCTCAAATAGCAAGATGCGTTTTTAAACCTTTTTTCAGCCTCGTCGTTGTATTCCACCATAACGTAATTATCAATGTGGGTAAATCCGCTGTTTAATACAGTGCTACTGCAGTTGCCTACGCCGTACAGGCTGATAAGCGTATTTTCTCTTCCGTCGCTGTATAAAGCAACGTGGTTGTTTGAGGAATCCCATAATAAAAGCATTTCGTTGGCATTAAGGCTTGCCTTATATCCGACAATACATCCCGATACGATAAGTATTACGGCGCACAGAGAGGCAACGGCACATTTTATTGCTTTGTTTGCTCTCAAAGCCAAGCCGCCGACTATCGCCACGATTATCGGTATTAAAATTAATTTTATATAGGGTACCGACGAGGAAAAAGTCGCAAAAGACAGCGAAGCCATGAAATCGGAAATACCCTTTATTAAGGTGTATAAAAATTCAGGTATCCACGCCATAAAGGTTGCGGCGGGGAAGATAGAGCAAACTGCTATGGCAATTACGGCGGAAGCCATTATGGGAACGGTAATAAATTCAACCGCAAGATTGCTAAGAGGAGACACCACGGAAACGAAGTCAAAGGAAAATACCAAGATAGGTAACGAAAACAGCGTGGCGGTCAGAGTGACTTTCACAGGACTTAATACGGAACGCAAAAAAGTTGCCCATTTGCTTAATCTGACTTCTATATGCTCGGTTTCACTAAGAATAAGTATGCCCAGAGTGCACATAAACGAAAGCTGTAGGCTTGTACTTGCGATTGCGTATGGAGAAAACAAACATAGAGCCGCCAAAGTACCGCAAAGGACATAGCATGGGTCGATTGCGCGGTCAAAAACGTTTGCCGCGAATAATGCACAGCACATAATGCACGCTCTGATTACGGGAGCCGAAGCACCTACTAATAGCGTATAAAATATTGCCAAAGCAATACAAATTACCGAGCCGAGCTTTTTTCTGCCAAACAAAGTCATCCAAATTGAGTAAAAACTAAATACTAATATAGAAAAATGCTGACCCGAAATTGCAATGATATGTGATAGCCCCGAGCGTGCGAAGCTACCGTTTATATTGCTGTTGATACCGCTCCTGTCACCCACCAACAAAGCCGAATAAAAATTACCGCTTTCGCTGTCAAACGTGTTGCATATTTTGCTTGCGATGTTTACTCTGAGCCTTATTAATGCGTATTTTATGCCCGTTGCCTCGTAGTCGTCGCTTATTTCGGCAATTCCGTCAAGACTATAGCTTATTCCGTTACCCTTGGCGGAAAACGACGTTTCGGATAAATAACCGACAAGCTTTAGAACCGTGCAGGGTTTATAGTAGTAGTCCGTATAAAAGTAGGCGTTATATCCTTCAAACTCAGTTTCCCCCATAAGTTCAAGGGTCAGTCTGTAGCCGCCATCAGTAGCAACTACTTCGTTAACCGCTCCGTATACGGTATACTCCGTATCGTTATCGGGTTTGGGCGGAGAAAAAACAGCAGTGTGCAGGTTGCAGTAAACAAATCCTATGCCTATGGCGATTACGGAAACGGTAAGCACGAAGCGCGTGTATCTGACAGGGCGGATAAACATAATAATTCCCCAACAAAGGGATATTATAAGAGCCGTAACCCAAAAATTTAAAAACAGGCCTGCCGCAATACCTGCCGCAAGGGCAAGGCAAACCGTAGCGGCAGGTCTGTACTCTAACATATTAAAAATGTTTATGCCATGCTCTCGTTTAGCTTTTTGCCACCGAGAATATGGAAGTGTAAATGTTTAACTGATTGACAACCGTCGTCACCGCAGTTGGATATAACTCTGTATCCGTTGCCAAGTCCCAAGCTTTTTGCAATTTCGGGAATCATAAGGAATATATGCTTAACGTAATCGGCATTATCGGTATTTACCTCGTCCATAGAACCTACGTGGATTTTGGGGATTACGAGCACGTGTACCGGTGCCTGAGGATTAATATCCTTAAAAGCGAATATTTTATCATCCTCGTAAACCTTGGCAGATGGGATAGTTCCTTCGATTATCTTGCAGAATAAGCAATCCATCAGTTATACCTCCGAAATTTTATTTGATTTGTCCTTCAAGAACTGCGTTAACAGCCGCTAAAGCTTCATCTGTTTTAGCGGAATTTTTACCGCCGCTTGCCGCGTTATCGGGTCTGCCACCGCCGCCACCGCCTACGATGGGGGAGATGTTTTTAAGGATCATACCTGCGTGTGCACCCTTGGCAACGGCTTCTTTGCCGCAACCTGCAACGAATGCAACCTTTTCGCCGTCAATAGAGGCAAATACGCAAACAGCCAAAGGATCCTTGTCCTTAACTGCATCGATAGCAGATCTTAAAGCATCCGTAGTAACACCGTTAAAGGAGGCTTTAACAAGTTTTACACCCTTTACGTCTTCAGCGCTCTCAGCTGCTTCGTTAACCTTAGCCAGCGCCGCCTTTTGATTAAGGGAATCAAGCTCCTTCTTGAGGTTCTTGCCTTCATTTATAACGCTTTCGGCTTTATGAACAAGCTCGCCCTTGTTTGCTGCCTTTAAAGCGGCACCTACGCTGTTGATAAGGGCTTCGTCTTCCTTCATTTGAAGGATAACGTTCATGCCGGTAATACCTTCAATACGGCGTACACCTGCGGCAACGGAGCTTTCGGAAACTATTCTGAAAAGACCAGCCTTTGCAGTGTTGTCAAGGTGTGTACCTCCGCAAAGCTCGGTAGAGAAGTCACCCATCTTTACAACTCGTACAACGTCACCGTATTTTTCTCCGAACAAAGCCATAGCGCCCATAGCTTTTGCTTCTTCAATAGGCATTTCTTTGCAGCTGATAGCATCGCCTGCAAGAATTTCTTCGTTAACCAAAGCTTCAACTTTTTCAATTTCTTCTGCGGAAAGCGCCGCAAAATGCGTAAAGTCAAACCTTACACGGCTTGCATCAACGTAAGAGCCCGCCTGCTCGATGTGGTTGCCTAAAACCTTTCTTAAAGCCGCCTGCAACAAGTGTGCGGTGGAGTGGTTGCGAGCTATAGCACTTCTCTTAACGCTGTCGATTTCAGCTACGGCTTTGCCTAAAGATACGGTTCCTTCAACTAACTGACCGATATGCAAATACTGACCGTCAGCGGTCTTCTTAGTGTCTGTAACTTCAAACTTGCCGCTTTCGGTTACGATATATCCCGTATCACCAACCTGTCCGCCGGATTCGGCATAGAAGCATGTCTTGTCCAAAACGATTACAGCGTTGCCGCCGCTGATCTCGGAAATAGCTTCGCCGTCTTTGATAATATATTTAATTTCAGCATCTGTCTTAACTTCGCTATAGCCGGTAAATATGGTCTTAACGTTCTTATCAAGAATCTCGCCCAAATCAGCGCCGCCGCCCATGTAGTCGGTAGCGAAGCTTCTTGCGGCTCTTGCGCGCTCTTTCTGTTCCTTCATCAGCGCGGTGAAGCCGTCTATATCAACGGAAATTCCGTGTTCTGCGCTTATCTCTCTGGTTAAGTCGAGAGGGAAGCCGAAGGTATCGTTAAGCTTGAAAGCATCGGCACCGGAAATTTCTTTAGCATCTGTGTCTTTAGCCTTTTCGATCAAAGCCATCAGCATACCAAGACCTGCGTCGATAGTCTGTGCAAAGCGTTCTTCTTCCATAAGAATGGCTTTTTTGATGTATTCGCGCTTTTCTTCAAGCTCGGGATAGCCTGCCTTGCTCTCGTTTATAACCGTATCAGCAAGAGTGGAGAGGAACAGTCCTTTGATGTTAAGCAATCTGCCGTGTCTTGCGGCTCTTCTGAGCAAACGGCGAAGAACGTAGCCGCGGCCTTCGTTGGAGGGGATAACACCGTCACTTATAAGGAACACGGTGCTTCTGATATGGTCGGTGATAACGCGCAAGGAAATATCTTTGTTTGAACTGCTCGCTTCATAGCTTACACCCGCCATGTCGCAAACCTTCATCATAACGTTGCGGATGGTATCAACCTCAAAGAGGTTGTTTACGTCCTGCATAACGCAAGCAAGACGCTCAAGTCCCATGCCCGTATCGATGTTGGGATGCTCAAGTCTTTCATAGTTGCCGTTGCCGTCACCGTCAAACTGTGTGAAAACTATATTCCAAATTTCAAGGAAACGGTCACAGTCGCAACCGGGTTTACAGTCGGGGCTGCCGCAACCGTACTTAGGACCTCTGTCAAAATAGATCTCGGAGCAAGGACCGCAAGGACCTGCACCAATTTCCCAGAAGTTGTCCTCTTTGCCCATTTTATATATACGTTCGGCGGGAACACCCGTTTTAAGCCATATATCTTTTGCTTCGTCATCATCAAGATAAACGGAAACGGAAAGTAATTCTTCGGGGATTTCCAAAACCTTGGTCAAGAACTCCCAAGCCCACGGAATAGCCTCGGACTTAAAATAGTCACCAAAGGAGAAGTTACCCAACATTTCAAAGAAGGTACCGTGTCTTGCGGTTATACCCACGCGCTCAATATCGGGCGTACGTATGCACTTTTGACAAGTGGTAACGCGCTTTCTGGGCGGAACCTGTGTGCCTGTAAAATAAGGCTTTAAAGGTGCCATACCCGCATTTATAAGTAATAGGGAATTATCGTTTTGGGGAACCAACGGGAAGGAATTTAAGCGAAGATGGCCTTTGCTTTCAAAAAAAGCCAAGTATTTTTCTCTCAGAACATTAAGCGATTCGTTTTTCATTGATATTATAACCTCTCATAATAAAACTACGTTATTTTACATTTTACTCCTTTACTTTCGATTTGTCAACATCTACCGCAAGAAAGTGTAATGTTTTTCAAATATCATTAACTAACTTTTTCCCTTGAGATATCCTATAAATAGCGCTGTTCTTATGTGCATCGCTTTTGTTTTTTTGTTTACACTACTTAAAGGGTATAAAAAATGCAAGCAGCCGTACGTTGACAGCTGCTTGCATATTTCTGTGATTTATTCTGTTTAAACTGCTTATTCCCAATATTGACAAAAAGCCCTAAGATTGCCTTTAGTTATGAATTGCTTTTTGTATGCATTGATTATTTGCCCGAAAGCATTTTTTCAAGTACCATCAAGTCGGTGGTCGTAGGGCCGTTAATGCCCACAAGGCTTGTTGCGTACATAACGCAGGGATTAAGCTCCGTTTTATTCTTTATGCAATTCTCCATAATTGCATAGTCAATGGTAGAAACCATACCGTCACCGTTGGCATCACCCTTAACTGCGGTGTAAAGCACGTCACCCTCGTCATTAACTATCCAATAACCTGTGCAAAGAATAACATCGTCGCTTAAAGGTCTGCCGTATTGGTCGTAAACCGCTACTCTTTCGTTAAACAGAGTTGTTGCCTGCTCTGCGGTAAGACCTTCTGCGGGGAGGGAGAAATAAGCACCATCGATGCTGTAGTCGCTGTTTTTCTTCGCATCATCCGTAAGTTCAATTATCGGCACGACTTCATCGTCTTCAGCTACGTCTTCAACGTCCCAAATCCATACGTCCTTTATACAATCAAGCTTTGCCAATTCTTCAATTTCCGCTTTGCCTAAGCTCATAGTGATCCAAGGACTGAATTTCATTTGACCTGTAATTTCACCAAGTCCGTTGCCGATTTGCGGATAAGCTTCCAAGATCTTACGCACGCTTGATTCGTTCAGCTCTACAACGGCGCTTCTTCTCAGTGCAAGAGCTTTATCTGCATATTCCATCCTCAGCTTGTAAAACTCTGCACTGCTTTTGTCAAGTTTATCAACCTCTACACCAAGGGCAAGTGCTATTTGTTCACAAAAGTAAGGCTCGTAAGAGTCGCTTGCTTCGTCATAAACCCAACCTTCTGCAGTTGCTTTTTCAAGGAAAAGCTCATCCACAGGAGGGCAGAAGTTTATAGAATAGCTTTGGTCGGTATTTAATATAACCTGAGCAGTAACGGTTTCCTCGGTGTAGTTTGACAAAAACTCTTCATACTTTGCCCCCGAATTAAAACCAACCTTGCTTTCCCATGTTTCTTCCGCATATACGGGCATAATCGTAAAGGATGCCAAAAGAAGGAAAACGCATAGTGTTTTTAATAACCTTTTTACCATAAAAATACTCCTTTCTATATTTTATTATAGGCTAACATTGTTTTTTGTCAATATCGTAGTCACAATATCCATCGTGATGCGTACCGGAAGTTGTAAAGGTCATGCTAATGTTAATAATTTTACATTCTTTTTCTCCTTCTCAGAAAATATAGTTATTGTGTGCGCATCAAATTTATGCACCTTACGCCATCGAAATATCTACTGCTTCGTGAACATTACAATCGCCTTTCAAGTAGCCATCACATTATTACAAGTACCGGCATTGATGATCCCTGCATCGTAACGCAGAATTTGTGCCGCATCAAGGCTATCCACCTTACCGTCGAGGTTGAAATCTGAGTAGGCAAAATCTACGCCGGTTAAAATACCTGCATCGTATTTAAGTATAAAAGCCGCATCAAGGCTATTCACCTCGCCGTCACCGTTCGCATCGCCCGTAGGAACAGTGTAATTCATAACATATTGAATAGGCACAGAATGAGGGAATGTATTGCTCGCGCTTTTATCTATGATATTCCATTGTTCAGCTGTTCCTGTGTAAAAAACGCTTATAAGGCTGTTACACCCCCAAAAAGCATTATTGGCAATGGTTTCTACACTTGTGGGTATAACTATCCTTTCTAAGTCTGAGCAAGTAACAAAAGCATTTTTACCTATATCGGTAACGGTGGACGGTATGCTTATGTTTTTAAGCCCTGAAACACCATCAAAGGCGTGGTCGCCTATGGAAAGCACACCATAAGGAATAACGCTTTTTTTGCAACCTGCTATCAGCAACTTGCCTTCGGTTTCAATAATACAGTTGCTCTCGCTATGATATTTTTTGTTTTCTTTATCCACCTGCAAATTCGCAAGCTTTTTACAGCATTTTGTTATACCGATGTCAATAAAATCCACATCTTCGGGTATATATAATTCTTCAAGACTCGTGCAGTATTCGAAAGCATATCTACCTATGCTTTTTACTGTTTTTGGTATGGTTATTTCTTCAAGGTTTTCACATTCTCCAAACGCCCACCCCATTATCGTTTCTAACTCTTTGGATAAAACCACAGCTTTTAAGCTTTTACAACCGTAAAAGGCATAACTGCCGATATCTGTAACACTATCGGGAATAATTATGCTTTTAAGATTTTCACATCCTCTAAAAGAGTACTCCCTTATTATTTCTAACTTTTCCGATAAAACTATATCTTTTAAGCCTTTACAGCCATAAAAGGCATAACTGCCGATATTTGTAACACTATCGGGAATAATTATATTTTCAACCCCGGTGCATTCAGCAAACGCATAGTCGCCTATACTTACAACGCCTTCAGGTATCGTAAACGCCCCAAAGCCGTTGCAGTTTGCAAAGGCATAGCTCCCGATAGTTACAACTCCCTTAGGGATAACACTGTTGTTGCAACCGTTTATAAGCGTTTTGCTTTCTTTTTCTATGATACAGTTACCTTCACTGTAATAAATGGTATTGCCTTCCTCAACCTCTATACTATTAAGGCTTGTGCACATGCGAAAAGCAGTGTCAAGTTTAACAACACTTGTAGGAATAGTTATAGATTTTAGTCCTGTGCAACCTACAAAAGCGCCTCCTTCAATAGTATGTAATGCGCTTGGAAGCTTAATCTCTTCAAGAGCTGTACAGTCATAAAACGCCCAGGTTTCAATAACGGTTACAGAGCTTGGCATTATTACTTCGGTTAAGTATTTGTGTCCAAAGAAAGCGGCAAAGCCAACAGAAGTAATGCCTTCTTTCATAATAACGGTTTTAACTTTGGTATGATCCCATTTTGTGTCGATGATCGGGTCGGGATAATCGGGGTCTGCCTGCATATCTCCTTCGCCACTTATGGTAAGGATGCCGTTTGCATCAAGTATCCATTCAAGCTGTCCCCACGTTCCTGTAGTTTCATCTTCCGCTTTTACCGCAGATGGGGATACCAACGCTGTAACTGTCAATATCAGTGATAGCGCCAAAAAAACAAATCGTTTCAATGTTTGTTCCTCCTGAATATAGATTTCACGAATCAATAAATTTACCCATAAACTTTACAGATAAAATGGCTACAACATGGCTCACCCACGACCTTTCTGTATTATAAACGCTCAGCATACAAAACAAGGAATATTTCAGCTTTAGAATTTTCTACTGTTCATACATGCATTTTTGTGCGAGGTATAAATATCTTGTCGCATTTTCTATAATCTAACCACTACACTATATAATGTCAGTTTTTTACTTTTTGTCCAAAAAAATTTTCAAATATTTTCAAAAAAATTGGAATTGTTTTAGAAACGCCGATTTTGCGTTATTCCGTCTTTCTGTAAAAAATCATCAAAATATTATGAAAATACAACAATCGTAAGAAAATATGCCGTTTTTTCGGCTTTTTAAGCAAAATTCTTGACTATTGTCCCGATAGATGGTATCTTAAAAGAAAGTAAATGCAGGAGGAACATGATATGACTAAGACGATTATGGCAATAGGCGGTCATATTGGAGATATGGAGCTTACGGCAGGCGGAGTTCTTGCGACGGCGGCACTAGAGGGGGCAAAAATCATCACCGTTGCTTTGACTGCGGGCGAGAGAGGGAATCCGCCTCATATGAGTGTTTCCGATTACAGAAAACAAAAAGAAGCCGAAGCAAAGGCTTTTGCGGAGATGCTTGGCGGGGAAGCGGTGGTGTTTCCGTACTGTGACGGCGAATTGCCCGAAAACGATGAGGTTGCCTTCGCACTTTGCGACATTATCAGAAAGTATAAGCCTAACGTTTTGATAACCCATTGGAAAAACAGCATGCACAAAGACCATATTGCCACCCACAACATTGTAAAAAAGGCGCAGTTTTACGCAGGGCTTAAGTCTATAGAGCGTGAGCTTCCGGGGCATTATGCAGACGGACCGTACTATGCGGAGAACTGGGAGGATGCCGAAGACTTTACGCCCTACGTTTACTCAGAGGTCAGCCCCGAAGGCTTTGAGTTATGGGAAAAAGCCATAAACACTCAATGGTTTGCTCTAAACAGTACTTCGTTCAAGTATAAAGAATATTATTCCAACCTTATGCGCACCCGCGGGATTTTTATCCGCAAACAGTACGCCGAGGGTTTTCAGATAGACGATTACAAGAAGTACGTAATTAAGCAGCTGTAATAAAGCATTTTTTGGAAAGGGTGATTAAAATGAAAAAAATAATCATATTGGCGCTTCCTTTGTTGCTATTTTTTGTTTTGGTGGTTCCGTACAGATACGTAAACAGTGAATTTATCGTTGATTGGCTTGGATGCGGATGCCCTCAAGTGGACGCTGAAACGGGCGAGATAGTGGAGAATTATTTCAACGCCAACGATTTCACTCAGCTTTTCTGGCTGTTTATTGCCGCGTGTGTTACGGCTATTTCCGCGTTTCTTACAAGGCTTTTGCCTGAAGGCAAGACGTGGATTAAAATTCTTTACGTGCTCGGCATGCTTATAACATCGCTTGTTATATCCTATTTGTTTATCCAATCCATGATGTGGAATTGACCTTTACATCAGGCGAAATTTGTGTTATAATTAATGAAAATAAGAATGTATAACGGAGAGGTTTATGAAGAAAGTTTTTGGGTTTTATACTAAAGTACCGCTAATATTGCGTATTGCGGTGGGTTTGACTATCGGTATCGTGTTGGGACTTTTTGTTCCTCAAGCCGATTTCGTTACCGTTTTCGGTGACGTTTTTGTAGGTGCGTTGAAAGCTATTGCGCCTATACTGGTTTTCGTTTTGGTTATTTCTTCTTTGGCAAGTGCCGGCCAGGGCATTGGCTCAAGGTTTAAAACGGTAATCGTTTTGTATATGTTAAGCACGTTTTTGGCGGCGGTCGTTGCCGTTGTCGGCAGTTACATCTTTAAGGTTACTATTCCTCTCAGTGAAGCGGTTGACCAAACTGCGCCCGAAGGTTTAGGCGAAGTATTTAAGACTTTGCTCGGCAATATGGTAATGAATCCGATTACTGCCATTATCGAAGGTAAATACATAGGTATTCTCACTTGGTCGGTGGTTTTGGGTTTGGCTTTGCGCGCTTCGGGTGACAATACAAAGAAAGTACTTAATGATATTTCCGCCGGTGTATCCAAGGCGGTTGCGTGGGTAATTCAGCTCGCCCCCTTCGGAATTATGGGTCTTGTTTATTCTTCTGTAGGCGAATACGGAATTGAAATATTTACGGATTACGGTAAGGTGTTGTTATTGCTGGTAGGTTGCATGATTGCCGTGGCACTTATCGTTGACCCCTTGGTTGTTGCAATTACTCTTAGAAAAAACCCGTACCCCTTGGTATTAAAATGCTTTAAAGAATCGGGTATTACCGCATTCTTCACAAGAAGCTCAGCGGCAAATATCCCCGTTAATATGAAGCTTTGCGAAAAGCTCGGGCTTGACAAAGAATATTATTCCGTAGCTATTCCCTTGGGTGCAACTATCAATATGGACGGTGCCGCAATAACCATAACGGTATTGTCCCTTTCGGCTGCGTTTTCACAAGGAATAAGCGTTAATTTTATGGTTGCAATATTACTTAGCTTCGTTGCTACCCTCGGTGCGTGTGGTGCATCCGGGGTGGCGGGCGGCTCCCTTTTGCTTATCCCTATGGCGTGTTCTTTACTTGGTGTCGGTCAGGATATCGCAATGCAGGTCGTTGCCGTTGGATTTATCATCGGCGTTGTTCAAGACTCTCTTGAAACGGCTATCAATTCTTCCGGTGACGTTATTTTCTGTGCAACTGCGGAATACTACGACAGGAAGAAAAAAGGCGAAACTATAGATTTCTAAATTTTCAACGAATCCCCTCGAAATTTTTCGGGGGGATTTGCAGCTTTCTCTGTGTTTACGTTGTTTTTGTTCACAATTATAAATAAGTGTTAATTTCTCCTCGAAATTTTGATGTTTTTTATCGCTTGTTTTACCGTAGCTTGTGTTGCAAATATGAACGGATTGTGTTACAATTATTGCAGATCACAGAGAGCACTGAGGGGTTTTGATGACACATATTTTTGCATCTTTTAAGGAGTCGCTTACGTCGGTTTTGCCCATAGCACTGATCGTTATGGTTCTTTCGGTTACGGTCGTTGCACTTGAGGCAGGCGTACTGGTTTTGTTTTTGTTCGGTACCGTTTTTCTTATTCTCGGTATGAGCTTTTTTACCGTTGGTTCAACCATTTCCATGGAGCCGTTGGGTGACGGTATAGGTAAAACCTTAACCAAGAAAAAGCTCTCAATAATACCCATTGTAATATGCCTTGTGCTTGGCTTTATTATTACCGTTTCGGAGCCGGATTTGCAGGTGCTTGCGGAACAGGTACCTACGATCCCCAACGCGGTTTTGATAAACTGTGTTGGTATCGGTGTAGGTCTTTTCCTTGCTGTAACTCTGGTCAGAAACAAAAAAGGTTTTCCTCTTCGCAGGCTTCTCGTTTTGTTTTACGGTGTCGTAATTGCTCTTGCGTTCTTCGCCCCCGGTGAGTTTGTTGCCACGGCTTTTGACTCAGGCGGTGTTACCACCGGCCCTATCACCGTACCGTTTATTATGGCAATGGGTGCTGGTCTTGCAGCAAGCAAGAAGGGCAAAAGCGCAGGAGAGCAAAGCTTCGGCCTTGTTGCGCTTTGCAGTATAGGTCCCATTCTATCCGTTCTTCTTCTCAGTATTTTCTATAATCCCGCGGCCGAAACTTCAACCTATGAAATAGTAGACGTTAAAACTACCATGGATGCATTCCGTCAGTTTGCAATCGCACTCCCGCATTACGCAATGGAAATTGCAACCGCGTTTGCTCCTATCGGCTTGATTTTTGTTGCCTTTCAGGTTATAACCCGAAGATACCGTATGCATAGCGTGCTTAAAATGACCTTCGGTTTTGTTTATACATATGTGGGACTCGTGCTTTTCTTAACCGGTGCAAACGTTGGATTTATGCCTGCCGGTAGGCTTATAGGCGCTGAAATCGCGGGCGGTTCTTTTAAATCCCTGATTATACCCATCGGTATGCTTATGGGTTATTTCGTTGTTACCGCAGAGCCTGCCGTACACTCTCTTAAAAGACAGGTTAACGATATAACCAAAGGTGCTATCTCACAAAAATCCGTAGCGATCTCTCTTTCGATAGGTGTTTCGGCTTCGGTTGGTATCGCAATGCTTCGTGTTTTGACGGGCATACCTATATTGCCTTTCCTGATTGTGGGATATGCCGCGTCGCTTGTCATCAGCTACTTCGTTCCCAGTATCTATACGGGCATCGCGTTTGACTCGGGCGGTGTTGCAAGCGGTCCCATGACGTCAACTTTTATGCTTCCGTTTGCCATGGGCGCTTGTGAAGCAATTGGAGGAAACGTTATGACCGATGCTTTCGGTATCGTGGCGCTTATTGCAATGGCACCGCTTATTACTATTCAGGTGCTCGGTCTTGTGGAGAGAAGACAGCACGCAAGCAGAGTTAAGAAGTTCCACAACGAAATCAGCACCGTCAAGGATGATATCGTATTTTTCTGTGAGGAGGGTACAGTAAATGATTAAAAAACCAATGGCTCTCCTTTCTATCGTCCAACAGGGAAAAGGAAAAAAGTTGATAAAGGAATTGATTAAATTAAAAGTAATAATCAACTTTCAAACCGTAGGTCTCGGTACGGCACCTACCGAAATGATGGATATTTTCGGTGTCGGCAGTCACGATAAGGATATAATCATCAGCATCGGTGCGGAAACGGATGTCAGAACGATGATGGCCGCATTCGCAGAGAACGTCCAAAGCCAATCTAAATACGGTGGACTGATGGTAGTCCTGGACGTATCTGCATCAAGCCGTCTATTGAATGAAATTCTCAATTTCGGCAACCAAAACACAGATAAGGAGTTTGCGCCCATGAAGAACGAGCATCACAACAATCTTATAGTAATTTCGGTTAACGAAGGTCATAGTGAGAGCGTGATGCAGATCGCTCGTAAGGCGGGCGCAACGGGCGGTACCGTTATCAAAGGTAGACTTGCTGACACCGAACAGTTTTCCGAGTTCGTAAAGACTGAGGTTGACAGCGAGCGTGAAATACTCTTCATTTTGGCTCCTGCCAAGGTTGGCGGTCAGATAATGGAGGACGTTAACCGCGAACATGGGCTTACGTCGGAAGCTAACGGTATAATCTTCGCTCTTCCCACCGAGAAAGCGTTTAAGATATAAAGAGCTATAAAATTAAAAAGGCTGTTTCCAATGCACCGAATTTGCATTAAAAACAGCCTTGATTTTTTATGTAAACCGTTAACTCTCAGCCTTTTTTCTGTAGCGTATCAAAGAAACCGTAATGGAAACAAGGGCAAAAAGCGAGCCTAACGATGCGCCGTATGCTTTGGAGATGAAGTTGTACACCAACCAAAACGGTGTGGCACATAAGCCCCATTTGCGCAGTGTTTGTTCGTCGTCGCACCACAAGCTGACGGTTTGGAAAATTGCGCCTGCAATGGGCAGCAGCTCAATATAGCTTCTTCTGAGTATCGCAATTCCGATACCAACCAGGAAAATTATCGTCAGTGTGGATACTACGATAATCTTTTTGTGCTTTTGGAAAGGCGGAGCATTTTTTCTCGCGGCAAAAAAAGAAGCCACGGTGGATAAAATATCCATCACAGCGCCGGAAAATGCGCCTAACAAAAGATATTGCAACACGTAAAAGGTGTTGGAGATAAATGTTACCCATACGATGTGTATCCGCTTTTTAAGCTGATAGCTCAACAGATATAAGCCTACCGCCAAAAAGCCGATTATTTGCGTGATAATCATTAACATAACGGTTTCCCCCTAAACGATTCCCCATTATATCACAAGGTCAACGCAAAAGCAACACCTTGCAGCGCATCACGCAAAAGATATTGTAGCACGTTGCGAACAAGATATAAAATAAAATTGAATTTTCCTTTTATGAACTGTCTTCCGAAATCACCCCATTCATGCCATCGATGATTAATACTGTTGTATTTCCCCACGATAAAGCCAATTGATTTGAACACGATTTGTAATACATTTAAAACATTCCAAAATCGGAACCACCGGTACAGACTTTGATTCTGATTGTATAAGGAAACGACCTCATAGAATTTTATCTGCGAGGTCGTAATTTTATTTTGTTTTGCCTATTGTGTTATAAGGCGGGTTGCCTTTTCACAATATAAACCTAATTACTTAGGCTCTTTGATCGAGGCCTGTGGTGCTATCTGCAAAAGAGGGAAATAAAACATTAATTATAGGACTTTGGGTGTTAGTTTTTATTTCCGTACACAGCAAATATATCATCCATTTCGGCAGGTAAATTAAAAGAACTGTTTACACAGATCACCTCAACCTTGTCCCAACTATCTTTAAGGCAAATATCATCAACCGTTTTCTTAACATACAATTCTTCAAAATCCTTATAAAATATCTCACCTGAACCACGATGGTCCGCGGGCCATCCATTCTTAATCATTACGTTAGAATAACCACAGCGTTGAAACGAAATATTATCTTCATATTTGACAAGCATATAGGTTTCTTTGGTATCGGTAAAACAAAATTCGCATTCTGAATGATGTGGGATTAAGTTGAAAATTTCAAGAAATTTCTCATATGATATTACTGCCATGGTTATCACTCCTATTTTTGTATTATAACACACGTTTGTCAAATCTTCAACAAATCCCTCTGCCGATTATTCAGCAGAGGGATGAATTTTGCTTTATAAATCTAATTATTTAGATTCTTTGATCGAGGCTTGCGCCGCCGCGAGTCTCGCTATAGGCACACGGAAAGGAGAGCAAGAAACGTAGTCGAGACCTATTTTGTGGCAGAACTCAACGGAAACGGGGTCGCCGCCGTGTTCGCCGCAGATACCGCAGTGGATATTGGGACGAGCTTGCTTGCCGAGAGTAACAGCCATTTCCATAAGCTTACCAACGCCGTTTTGGTCAAGCTTTGCGAAGGGATCGTTTTCGTACACCTTAGCTTCGTAGTACGCGCTGAGGAACTTGCCTGCATCGTCACGGCTGAAGCCGAAGGTCATCTGAGTAAGGTCGTTGGTACCGAAGCAGAAGAACTCAGCTTCCTTAGCCATCTCGTCAGCGGTAAGACAAGCTCTGGGGATTTCTATCATAGTGCCAACTTCGTACTTAAGCTGGGCGCCTGCGGCGGCGATCTCAGCATCAGCGGTTGCAACAACAACGTCCTTAACGTACTTAAGTTCTTTAACTTCGCCGGTAAGAGGAATCATGATCTCGGGAACGAGGTCCCAATCGGGATGCGCTTTCTTAATGTTGATAGCCGCGCGGATAACTGCGCTGGTCTGCATCTTTGCAATTTCGGGATAGGTAACGGTAAGACGGCAACCGCGGTGACCCATCATGGGGTTAAACTCGTGCAGAGAGGTAATGATATTCTTAATATCTTCAACGGATTTGCCTTGTGCATCGGCGAGAGCCTTGATGTCGGCTTCTTCGGTGGGAACGAACTCGTGAAGAGGAGGGTCAAGGAATCGGATGCAAACGGGCATACCCTCAAGAGCTTCGTAAATCTTTTCAAAGTCGCCTTGCTGATAGGGAAGTATCTTTGCAAGCGCCGCTTCGCGTTCTTCAACGGTGTCGGCACAAATCATTTCGCGGAAAGCGGCAATTCTCTCTGCCTCAAAGAACATATGCTCGGTACGGCAAAGACCGATACCTTCAGCGCCAAGCTCACGAGCTTTTTTAGCGTCTGCGGGAGTGTCCGCATTTGTGCGAACCTTTAGTGTTCTGAATTCGTCAGCCCATGCCATAAGTCTGCCGAATTCGCCTGCGATTTCAGCATCAACGGTGGGGATGATACCATCGTATATATTACCGGTAGAGCCGTCAAGGGAAATATAATCGCCTTCATTATATGTCTTACCGCTTAGGGTAAACTTTTTGTTTTCCTCGTCCATTATAATCTCACCGCAACCGGAAACACAGCAAGTACCCATGCCGCGTGCAACAACAGCCGCGTGAGAGGTCATACCGCCGCGAACGGTGAGTATGCCCTGAGAAGCCTTCATACCCGTTATATCTTCGGGAGAGGTTTCAAGACGAACGAGTATAACCTTTTCGCCGCGTGCGTTCCAAGCATCAGCGTCTTCGGCTGTAAATACAACCTTACCGCAAGCCGCACCGGGAGATGCACCCAGACCCTTGCCGGCGGGAACGGCGGCCTTAAGAGCCTTAGCATCAAACTGAGGATGGAGAAGGGTATCGAGGTTGCGGGGATCTATCATCGCAACAGCCTTCTTCTTATCTATCATGCCTTCATCAACAAGGTCACAAGCTATTTTAAGAGCTGCTTTTGCGGTTCTCTTTCCGTTGCGCGTCTGAAGCATAAAGAGTTTGCCGTGTTCAATGGTGAACTCCATATCCTGCATATCGCGGTAGTGATCTTCAAGTATGCCGCAAACCTTTGTGAATTCATCAAAAGCTTCGGGGAATTTGCTTGCCATTTCTGCAATGGGCATAGGAGTACGAACGCCTGCAACAACGTCTTCGCCTTGAGCATTGGTGAGGAATTCGCCCATAAGACCTTTTTCACCGGTTGCAGGGTCACGTGTAAACGCAACGCCCGTACCACAGTCGTCGCCCATGTTACCAAATGCCATCATCTGTACGTTAACGGCGGTACCCCAGGAGTAGGGAATATCGTTGTCGCGACGGTAAACGTTAGCTCTGGGGTTATCCCAAGAACGGAAAACCGCGGTCACAGCGCCCATAAGCTGTTTTTTGGGATCGGTGGGGAAGTCTTCGCCGATCTTGTTCTTGTACTCAGCCTTGAACTGTTCAGCAAGAGTCTTAAGGTCGTCGGCAGTAAGGTCAACGTCCTGGGTAACGCCCTTGTCTTTCTTCATCTCGTCGATAAGTTCTTCAAAATACTTCTTACCAACTTCCATTACTACGTCGGAATACATCTGTATAAATCTTCTGTAGCAATCGTATGCCCAGCGAGCGTTGCCCGACTGAGTAGCCATGGTTTCAACAACCTCTTCGTTAAGACCGAGGTTAAGAATAGTGTCCATCATGCCGGGCATAGAGGCACGGGCGCCTGAGCGAACGGAAACGAGAAGGGGATTTTCCTTATCTCCGAACTTCTTGCCGGTTATACCTTCAAGTTTGTCAATATATTCCATTATTTGAGCTTGTATTTCATCGTTAATAACTTTGCCGTCTTCATAGTATTGAGTGCAAGCTTCTGTAGAAACGGTAAAACCTTGAGGCACGGGAAGACCGATATTGGTCATCTCAGCCAGATTTGCGCCCTTGCCGCCTAATAGCTCGCGCATTTGACCGTTGCCTTCACTGAACAGATAAACATACTTTTTTGCCATAAAATCCTCCTAAATCGCAATTTGTAATAAAATTACATTTATCAAGCAATTATATCATATTTTTTTTATATATGCTATATAAAACTAAAAAAATACTTAATAAAAATTCACCGTGTTTTTTGAGTGTTTTTACTAAAAAACGGTAAAATACGGTTGACAAAAATAAATCAAAAGGGTATATTAATATAGAGTATTATGCAAAAACCGAGGTCGTATATTTTATGAATATTTTCTCAGCTTTCAAAAAAGCTAATATAGATTTTGTGCTTGTGGGGCTTGGAAATCCCGGCAAACAGTACGAAAAAACAAGACATAATGTAGGTTTTAACGCCATTGATTATATAGCGGACAAGTGTTCCGTAAGGCTTAATAAGCTAAAGTTTTCCGCCTTGACCGAGAAGTGCGTTATCGGTGATAAAAACGTCTTACTCGTTAAGCCTCAAACATATATGAACAACAGCGGCGAAGCCGTTGGCGCTATCGCGAGATTTTATAAGTTGACTCCCGAAAAAATCATAGTAATATGTGACGATATCGCTTTGCCTTGCGGAGCGTTAAGACTTCGTATGAAGGGCAGTGCGGGCGGTCATAACGGACTTAAATCTATAAACGCACACCTAAAAAGCGAGCTTTATCCCCGTATAAAAATCGGCGTGGGTGAGAAGCCTTCCCCCGAATACGATTTGGCAGATTGGGTGCTTGGTGTGCCCACCGCCGGCGACATTAAGTTGATCGAAAACAGAAACGATGACATTCTCAAGACCGTTGAGCTGCTTGTTCAGGGTAAGACCGATGCGGCGTTAAACGAGTGTAACAGGGCGATTAAATGAATGTAATCAGAGAAACCATAAAGAACGATAAGGACTTTTCGGCGCTGTTGCGCTCCGTCAAGGCGGGAGAAACACCTGCTCTTGTAAACGGAGTGTGCGACAGTGCTTTGTCTGCTTTTGCGGCCGCAGTTGCTTCTGAGTGCGGTAAAAAGCTTTTGTATATCTTGCCCGATGAAAAACAAGCACTTGCTATGCAGAAGGAACTGTCCGTTTATATGGACAGGGTTTTGTTTTATCCTTCAAGGAATATTTTGTTCGACACCGTTGAAACATATTCCAGAGAATGGGAACAAAATCGGATCTCGGTTTTGTATTCTATGCTTTTAGGTGAATTTGACTGTGTGGTTACGGTGCCGGATGCGGTCATGCAATATACGGTTCCCGCCGATGTGCTGATAAACTGTGCCGTTACGCTGAAACGCGGTGACCGAGCCGATATAACCGAGCTTTGTGAAAAACTCGTGCTTATGGGGTACACCAGGTCTGAATTCGTTGAAGGGGCAGGGCAGTTTTCTCTGCGCGGCGGTATTCTTGACGTTTTCTCCACAGGGGACAATAAACCCGTCAGGATAGACTTTTTTGATGACGAAGTGGATTTGGTAGGGCATTTTGACGTGCTGACTCAAAGAAGAGTCGATAATATAACCCAATTCACGTTGCTTCCCGTATCTGAAAACGTTTGTTCGGAAGACAAAAAGACCGAAGTGCTTAAATACTTGGAAAAAATGTTGACCGATTCTTCTATAAGCTTTTCTTCTGCGGAGATATTGAGAAAAGAACGAGAAGCTTTGCTCGGCGGCGGTAATATACTTTGCCCCGATAAGTACCGGGCTATCATATACGATACCAAGGCAACGGTTTTGGATTATGCCGTCGGTTGTCTTACGCTAATCAAGGACAGTAAGCGTATAAGCGAGCGCGCAAGAGCGTATTTTTGGGAGCACACACAAGCTCTTGAACGGCTGACGGATAGCGGAACAGGTGATTACGAAACGGCTCTTTGTTGCATGACTGATAGAGATTTCGTAGCTTTGAGCCGTAAAAACGGTGTGATTTTTGATGCTTTTTTGGCAGGTGCGAAGAGCGAAGACTTTAAAAGTTATGCCAATATCACTACCAAACATAACAGTACCGCGGGATTGAGCGTTGAACTGTTAGCGGAGGAATTTCTTGCTCTTGCCTCTGCAGAGCAAAAAATATTGTATATCCCAAGGAACGAACAAGGTAAGGAAAACGCCCTCTCTGTTTTATCGGATAAGGGTGTAGACGTATTTGAATTCGACGGCGCGTTAAAAAACGGCAAGGTAGCGGTAGCTAACATATCCCAAGGTGAGCTTAAAGGGTTTGAGGTGCCGTCTGCTTCGTTTGCGCTGGTGGTGGAAGAAGCTCCCGTTAAAAGAAAGGTACCGCGACGTAGCGTAAGCGCGGTAAAAAGCGAAAGGCTTACTTCCTATGCGGATCTGAGCATTGGTGACTACGTGGTGCATATTAATCACGGCATAGGCAGATTCGAGGGCCTGCACAATATGACTACCGAAGGCGTTGCGAGAGATTACATCAAGATCTCCTACGCGGCTGGCGACAGTCTGTACGTTCCGTGCACTCAGCTTGATTCCGTAAGTAAATTTATAGGTAATACAGAAACCGTAAAGGTTCACAGACTTGGCGGAACCGAGTGGCACCGTGCAAAAAGCCGTGCAAAGGCCGCGGCGAAAAATATTGCAAAGGAGCTTTTGCAACTATACAGTGCAAGAAAGCAAAGGATTGCCTTCGGTTGTTATCCCGACGATGAAATGCAGGAAGAATTTGAAGCTTCCTTTGAGTATCCCGAAACGGAGGGACAGCTTATTGCCGCTAAAGAAATCAAAACCGATATGGAAGACTCCGTTCCCATGGAAAGATTGCTTTGCGGTGACGTTGGATTCGGAAAAACCGAGGTTGCTTTGCGTGCGGTATTCAAGGCGGTCAATTCCGGTAAGCAGGTAGCTATACTCGTACCAACGACCTTGCTTGCTTGGCAGCATTTCCAAACCATGAAAAGCCGTTTTAAAGGCTTTCCCATTGAAGTGGCAATGCTCTCAAGCCTTAACGAAAAACGAATAAACGATACGGTCGTTTCTGATTTAAAAAGAGGGCGTGTTGATGTAGTCGTGGGCACGCACCGCATATTGCAAAAAGATATAGGCTTTAAGGACTTAGGTCTGCTCGTTATAGATGAAGAACAGCGCTTTGGCGTTACTCATAAGGAGCGCATAAAAACTCTTGCAAGGGGGATACACACCCTAACTCTTTCCGCTACGCCCATACCTCGCACACTCAATATGGCATTAAGCGGAATAAGGGATATGTCGGTTTTGGAGGATGCTCCTTCGGATCGTTTGCCCGTACAGAGCTACGTTTTGGAATATGACGAGGACATTGTTTGCGAAGCCATAGCCAGAGAGCTTAGACGAGGCGGTCAGGTCTTTTATTTGATAAACAATACCGAGCTGATGTTTGCAAAGGCGGCTCTTCTTTCCGAGCGTTTTCCGGACAAGGTTATATCTGTCGGTAACGGTCAAATGGAAAAGGATAAGCTTTCTGCGGTATGGGAATCAATGGTAAAAGGCGAAACCGACGTGCTTATTTGTACGACTATAATTGAAACCGGTATAGACGTTCCGAACGCCAATACGCTGATAATTGAAGATGCTGACCGTATGGGGCTTTCCCAGCTCCATCAGATAAGGGGTAGGGTAGGACGTTCTTCACGCAGGGCGTATGCATATTTCACCTACAGTCCCGGAAAATTGCTTACGGAAATCGCCCAAAAGCGTTTGCAGGCTATCCGTGAATATACTGAGTTCGGTAGCGGATTTAAGATTGCGATGCGCGATTTGGAAATAAGAGGTGCGGGAAATCTTTTGGGTGCCGAACAGCACGGTCATATAGAAAGTATAGGCTACGACCTATACGTTAAGCTGTTAAAAGAAGCGGTTGATGAGGAAAAAGGTATCGTTACTCCCGCGGAGAAGGATTGCTCCTTGGATATTTCCATAGATGCGTATATTCCGGAGGATTATATATCTTCACAAGCCGTTCGAATCGATATGTACAGAAAAATTGCATCGGTACGCAACACTGAGGATGCTGACGATTTAGAGGATGAGCTGACAGACAGATTCGGCGATTTGCCGCGAACGGTCTCTAATTTGATAACCGCTTCTCTCTGCAGACACAAGGCGGCGGCTTTCGGGTTCAGCTCCGTTGAACAAAAGGGTGCGCTTATTTCGCTGTATCATGATAATTTGGACATAAAAATATGTTCGGCTTTAAGTGTAAGTACAGAATTCCGCGGTAGAATAATGCTGTCTGTCGGAACTAAGCCTCATATTTCCTGTAAATTGAAGGCGGGAGAGGGCGTTTTGAAAATGCTTACACTTTTATTGGATGCGTATGGGAAATTGTGCGAAAATCTATAGACAAAGAACTAAAAATGTTGTATAATAGCAAGAAGAGTGCTATTCCCTTAGGAGGGTATGTTATGAAAACCAAAATTATATGCTTTGTACTTGTGCTTTTAACGGTCGCTTCCGCATTTTGTTCTTGCGGCGGTGAAAGCGGCAAGATCGTTGCATCGATATCGGACGCGGAAAGTGTTGAATTGGACGATTACGATGTTGTTTTGTCCTTGGCCGAGGTGACCGTAAGCGAAGGATTGTATAATTACGCTTACAAGTACGCGAAGAATTATTATATGAGCACATATAAGTCCATGGTTGAGTACTTCGGCTATCTTTCCGAAACGGATGATATACCCGTTGAGGATACGAAGGAGTTTTGGAATACTGTCGTTCCCGAGGACGTTCACGAATATGTAATGTATTTTCGCCAGTCATACAGCTATGATTTTGAAATCACCGATGACGATGCGGGCAACTATACTTTCGGTGACGTTCTGATAGACCATGTTAATGCCGAAATGAAGGCGTATTTGGTTTACCGCGCCGTTGCTGCAGAGTACGACTACGTTTTGTCGAGAGATTATGCGGACTATGATGCGGGTTTGGAAAACGCCATAGCTTTGCAGATGAAAGATGCGAGCTTTATCCGTGAAGGTGAAACGGTTGCGGGTGAAGACGGCAAGGTTTTTGATTGGGCCGTTGACCGCTGGGAGGTATATTTGGCAGGTCAAGGAATAAGCCGTGAAGAGTGGCTTTCCCTTTACTTTGAGCTTCCTCTGCTTATAAGCGACCTTGCTACCGAGCTTGATATTCCCGCCGGAGATGCGGAATCTTTGTTTGACGCTTATATAAACGGGGAGGCTGAAAAAACCGTCAGCTTTAACTTTACCGTGTTCCCGTTCTTCGATGAGGACAAATTTAACTTGTACAAGGAGCAAAATGCTGAAGAAAGCACTGAAGAAAGCTCTGATGAAATCAGTGAAGACTTAGGTGAAAGCTCTGATTTTTCCGAGGAGAGCGCAGAAGCTGTTTTATCTCAAGAGGATGTTTCCGAGGAATTGAGTTCCGATGAAAGCACCGACGAATCCGCTGAAGAGAACGAAAATAAAACCTTTGAGATTGAAACGATCCTCGACGAAGCCGAAACGTTCGAGGAATACTCTGAAAGAGCAAAGGCGTATTGCGATAAGATTTACGACGACCTCAAGAACGGCGTTATCACTTTTGACGATGCAATAGCGGTTTCTCCCGACGGGGAAAACATTAAGGAACAGTATCCCTACGGCGCTTGCGTTTATAACGAAAACTTGAAGGAGTTGTTTGATAGAAACTACGAGGACGTTGTAATCGGAAGCTTCGACTATGTAGTTGACGAGGAAAATCAGTGTATATGGATTTTGGAGTATAAGGAGTTCAGTACAGAAAACTTTACTGATGCGGATAAAGAAAAATATGGAACAATATACTTTGCAGAAAAGGTTTTCGAAAAAGTGAACCCCCTCGTATATCTTGACGAGGATGTATTGGCTAAGTATGATAACCCTTGGGAGATTAAGTAATTTTAGGTTGATTGTATGAAAAAAATTATAGCATTGATTTTAGCACTGGCGGCACTTGTGGCGTTTGCTGCATGCGGTAATGAAGAGGATACCATCGATAACCCTAACCCTTCAAAGCCCTTGGAAAATTCGGGAATAACCGTTATGTCTTACGAGGGCGAAACTATTAATTCGGGTATGTATGCCTTCATTTTCTCCTATCTAAAGACCAAAAAAATGTATTATTTTCAGATGTACGGCTCTTCTCAGACCGTAGAGGATACACAAAGTTTTTGGAATACGTATTATGACGGTAAAACAATAGGAGAAGCGGCGCTTCAGGATATACAAGACCATTGCAAGATGCTTTTGATCTGCAACAAAATGGCATCCGAATACAACGTTTCTCTGAATAACGAGGAGCAGGGACAGGTCGAAGACGAGCTTAACGATTGGATCTCTTCTTACGGAAGCGTTGAAGGTCTTTCCGATTTCTTAAAAAGGTACGGAATCAGCGTTGACGATTTGGAGAAGTATCTTGAAAAGAATTATTTAATAGTTTCCTTGCAAAACAAGCTTTGTTCCGAGGGCGGCGTTTGCGAAGTTACCGATGACGAAGTAAATAAGCAGATAAACGAAACCTATTCCAAGGTAACGCATATATATCTTTCCGACAAAACTTATAACGGTGATGCAAAATCAAAAGGCGAGGAAATATTAAAGGCTCTGGAAGAGGGAAAAGACATCGGTGAATTTGGAAAGCTTTCGGAAGATACTACTTTAAAGACTTATCCCGACGGTATGATGGTCAGCTTAGAAACCGATAACAGTTACACCAAAGCCGTAGCTGAGCTTTCCGACGGTGAATATGCGCTGTGCGAAATGGGCGACGGCGTATATATAATCAAATGCTTTAAAATGACGGACAGCGACGTTGACAGCAGATTTGAAACGGTGTATAAATCCGTAGCCGACAATAAATTTCTTGCTGTTATGGCTGAAAGGTATCCGTTTGTTGAGCTTAACAAGGACGAGCTCGATAAGTACGATATAATTACGGCTGACACTATTGAATTTTAGTAGAGTTTACACAAGTCGAGGTGACCGAAAATGAAACGTATATTAATATCACTTTTGGCTCTTATTTTATGTGTTGCTTTGGTTTCTTGCACTTCCGATCTGCAGGAAATTAAGCGCACTGATTATACCTTGGACAAAGGCGGTCAAGTCGATGGATACGATTGCGCCTACGGTATGGAAGAGTTGATGAATATCCTCAGCGGTATTTACGACTACGACGGCGATATCGTGGAGATGGGCAAGGACGTGGTTGACCCAATCGTTGATTTCGACGATGCGCTGCTTTTTAAAGGTGAGCAGTATAGTTTACCTGTGCGAATATACTACTATTTGATGGCCGGATTGAAAACAAGCGGCTATATAGGAACGGATTATAATACCTTGTTGGGGGATGAGGAGTTTTGGGATTCGCTTTATCCCGACTTGGCTATAAACTTCAAGGATCATAGTATGAAATACGGTATGCAGGTATGCAAGGATATGGTTGCCTCCATGCACGCATATAAAGATTTCGGTTACACGCCCACAAACAACGATGCAGTTTCTTTTGAAAGCGTATTAAGTGTCTTTGGTTCCGTTGATGCACTTAACGAGTTTTATGCGGCTTACGGTATGAACGACACCTTGCTTAAGGAATATTTCAAGCTAAATAATATTTATATGGGGTTGAAAGATTATCTCGTAGGATTATCCGGAGAATATTATCCCAATGAAGAGGAATGCAAGGAATATTACTACGATGAATGCGTTTATATGCATCAAATAGTTTTCTCGTACGTGTATACAAACCCTGACCGTTACGTATTGTACAAAGATGAAGAAACGATAGAGAGCTTACGCAAGCAAGGCAAAGAGCTTTATGCCAAAATTGTTGACAATCCTGCCATGTTTGAGCGCAACCAGCATCTGACTCAAGAAGCTGACTGGGAACAAAACGTTCAAGGGTATTTTTATACCCCAACCGAGATTCAAGAAGAATTGTACGATGCGTATAAGAAGCTTATGCCCGGTGAGATAACGGCTATTGATACGCCTATCGGTTATTATATAATAAAAGCCGTTGATAAGACCGATACCTCTTATCATATGAACGAGGATAGAGTTATAACGTCTTATTGTGAAAAAATATACAGTGACCTTATTTCTCCGTACTATGATAAATTTACTTTAGATACGGTACAGTATGAGCGCTATTCTTTTGATGAAATATTGTTATTAAAATAGAAAGGCAGAATTATAAGATGACAGCAAGAGAAGTTTATGACAACATAATGAGGGATGCGATTTCCGTTTATTCCGCAGAAGGGCTTTTGGAAAAGCTTGAAAGTGGCAAAAAGCTTCGCATCAAGATGGGTGCCGACCCCAGCAGACCTGACTTGCACCTTGGGCACTCCGTTCCTTTGAGAAAGCTTAGAATGCTTCAGGATTTGGGTCACGAGATCGTCTTCGTTATAGGTGACTTTACGGCTATGATAGGCGACCCTTCTGGTAAGAGCAAAACGCGCGTACCCTTGACTTTTGAGCAAACCCGTGAGAACAGTAAATCTTACTACGAGCAGGTTTGCAAGATTTTGGATAAAGAAAAGACCACTATTACATACAATTCCGATTGGCTTGGAAAGATGAACTTTGCAGACGTGTTATCTCTCGCAGGTAAGTACACTCTTGCCCGCATTTTGGAACGTGACGATTTTGCAAAGCGTTATGCAAGCAATCAGCCTATCGGTATGCACGAGATGTTCTATCCTCTTATGCAGGGATACGACTCCGTTGCTCTCGTTGCTGACGTTGAGATCGGCGGTAACGACCAGACCTTTAACCTCCTCGTTGGCAGAGAATTGCAGAAGGATTACGGTCAAACTCCTCAAGAGGTTATAACCTTCCCTCTGCTTCCCGGTCTTGACGGTGTAGAGAAAATGAGTAAATCTCTCGATAACTATATCGGCATTGACGAAGCTCCTGAGATCATGTATGAAAAGTGTATGAAGGTGCCTGATGCGCTTCTCGTTACTTATTTCCGTTTGACTTCCGACTTGAAGGAGGAAGACTACGCGGAGTTGGTTGAAAAGGACATCATGGCGGCTCACAGACTGTATGCCGAAACTATAGTTCGTATGTATCACGGTGCTGAGGCAATAGCAGCTGCGGCGGAAAGGTATAAGAGCATCGCAGGCGGCGGTGTTCCCGATAAGATGGATACTTTTGAGGTTGCCGTTGGTACGAGAGTTACCGATATCCTCCGCGAAAGCGGTCTTGCCCCCTCCGGTAGCGAAGCGAGAAGACTTATGCAAGGCGGCGGCGTAAAGATCGAAGGTGCGCAAGCAAAGGACCCCAACACCGTATTTGATGCGCCCGGCGAATATATCGTAAGCAAGGGCAAGAACAAGTTTATAAAGGTTATAGTAGCTTAAAAGTTAATCCCCGTTATATACCTGGCGGTTTATAACGGGGATCTTTTATTTTGTGTTGTCTTTTCTCAGAAGATCTCTTTTGACGTAATCTTTGCCGAGGGCGGTTGCCTCCGCCTCAAACCACACGCTGTCATATCTCGTCGTCAGCTTCTTGTGTAAAACTTTTTGTTTGAAGTTGCGATAGTGGTATCGTGTGCTGGATGGTATTCCCACCAGAAAAGGCATAAGCGGTCCGTATAAACAATTTTGGATTGCGTGTCCAAGCTCGTGCATCAATAATTCTTCACTGCTGAATCTCCCCACGAACATAAAGCATCCTAAGGAACAGCCGTCCTTTTTTCTGCATCTGAAACAAATACAGTTGTGATAAACCGTCGGCTTGTGCCCCGTGATAAGCACGAAAAATGCAAGAATCGCTCCTAAAAAACTCATAGGCAGTCCCACCGTGAAGCTCAAAAAATAGAATAGAGCAGGGGATGCAGGAATCAAATTCTCGGTTCTTCTGTTTCTGTTATTCTTCATATACGCGCGGTACACGGCGAGTAATTCCGCAAACTATCTCGTAATTTATAGTTCCGATAATATCAGCCATTTCACTAACTTCGCCTTTTTCTCCGAACACGGTAACCGTATCCCCTTCACGGCATTCGATATCGCTTACGTCAATCATAAACATATCCATGCAAATACGACCGATGATAGGGGCCTTTTTGCCGTTAACCGTAACGCTGTATCTGTTAGACAAAAGCCGAGGCATTCCGTCGGCATACCCAAAAGAAACAACGGCGCGGCGCAAAGGCTTGTCCGTTTTGTAGGTTCTTCCGTAGCTAACCGTATCATCCGATTCAAGCTCACCGACAGCCGCAATGCGTGCGTTTACGGTCATCGCGGGGTGCATGGGGAATTCGGGTACTGAGCGTTCCAAACCGTAAAGTCCTATGCCTTGTCTTACCATGTCCAAATGCATATGGGGGAATCTTATGGTTGCGGCACTGTTACAGCAATGCCTTAGACCAAATTTATATCCCATTGACGTTAGCTTGTCCGTTACCGCTTTAAAAGCAGTAAATTGCTTTTCCGTAAAATCTGTATCTTCATCAGCAACGGCAAAATGAGTAAAAATTCCTTCAACATTTACGTTGTCGATGGCGAAAATAGGTGCAATGTTTTCAACACATGCGTCGGCTTGGGGAGCGTCGTGACAGTAAAAGCCCAACCTGCTCATACCCGTATCTACCTTTATATGTATTTTGTGTGCACCGCCGCTTACTATTGCTTTTGCGTATTCAACGCTGTCGCAAGCTTGGCATAAATTATATTTTGCGAGCATTTCAGCAAAAGAAACGTCGGTTTTACCTAAAACCAAAATTTCTCCTTTTAGTCCTTTTTCTCTAAGCTCGGCACCTTCGTCCACCGTTGCAACGGCAAAATAGCGCACACCTATGTTATATAGTCGCTCTGCAACCTGCATTGCCCCGTGTCCGTAGGCATCCGCTTTAACAACTGCCAACATTTGGCAATTCGGTTTTAAAGTGGACATAATATTTTTAGCATTTGTTTCTATAGCTTTGAGATTTATGATTGCCTCAGTGCGGCTTTTCATCCCGTCGCCTCCGTTTTTATTTTATATATTCTCGTATTTTTTTCGTCGGAAAAACTTATCTTTACAATCTCGCCGTTTTTTATCTTTCCTGAAGCCGTTACATAATCCGTATTGGCTTTTATTTCATTTCGTTTCGTTTGCCCACAGCTGCGTAAAAGCTCAATAGCGGAAGAAAAATCCGTTACGGTCTGTAAGGCGTTCGAAAATATCTCTTGTTTTATTCCGTTAAGCTCAAGTGTGAAATTCACACCGTCATAGCTTGTAGCCTTCATACCGCAAACAGTGGATGGGGAAGTGAAGATATATTCCTGAAAGCTTTCATCCAACGTTGCTCGGAACTCTATTTCGCTGTCTTCGATGCTGACAGTATAAATACCTTTTTGTGGTATTTTAAAGTCGTTTTCTCTACTGCATCCGCAAACAAAAATGATAATAGTTAAAAGAGTGAGAAGTAAAGCTAAGCGTTTCAAAAAATCACCTAAAGTACAGAATTTTGCCTGCTTCTTCTGCCAACTCCGAAGGGAGCATAGCATAAACGCCCTTTCTTTCAGCCAAAACCTCAGCCGCTTTACCGTGAATGTAAACTCCTATTACAGCGGCATAGAAAGGCGCTGTCCCTTGCGCCGCGAGTGATGCGATTATACCGGCAAGCACGTCACCGCTGCCGCCTTTTGCAAGACCGCTATTCCCTGACAGGTTAACGTAATATTTACCATCGGGGGATGCAACTACGGTGGAACTGCCTTTTAATACGGTTATAACACCGTGCTCTTTGGAAAACTCTATGGCTGTATTGATTCGATTTCCGTTGATTTCTTCCACGGTTTTTCCGCATAGCCTTGACATTTCTTTTGGGTGCGGCGTTAAAATTAACGGGCATTTTACAGACTTACACAATTCTATGCTGTCAGATATGCAATTTATACCGTCCGCGTCAATAATCATCGGTACCATAGAGCATAAAAGCAATTCCTTTATTATCTTATCATAGGTCCTGCCGCAACCGCATCCGACAAGGATTGCCTTTGGCGTGTCAGAAAGTATTTGCTCATTGCTTATTACCTTTTGAGCGATTACTTCCGGTAAAACCGTTTTTATCGTATTAAGTGTATTTTCGTGACTGTATAAGCGTACAAGACCCGTGCCTGTGCGCAATGCTCCGCTACAAGCCAATATAGCCGCACCGCTCATATCTTTGTTGCCGCAAAGTGCGCTAAGGGGGCCGTAGCATCCCTTGTGGCTGTTTTCCTTGCGTTGCGGCAGTTTGTCAAAATAAGCATTTCCGTTCGTGTAACACAAGGGAGTGTGACTGCCGAGGATATCCTCCTGAATACCTATATCCGTTATATATACTTCTCCGCAAAACTCTCTTGCAGGGTAACTTACTTGTGCCGTTTTATATGCAGTAAAAGTACAAGTTGCATTTGCTTTTACAGCAAGCTTTGGTAAATTATCGCAGTCGGCAATAAGACCGCTTGGCAAATCGCAAGCCAACACGTAGGCTTCGCTTTCATTAATTGATTTTACTGCGTCTGCATATATTCCCTTCAACTCGCCTTTAAAGGAAAATCCGAACATACAGTCAACTATAACTCCGTAATCATCTATGTTTATATCGTTATAGTTTATAAGCGTGCCGCCCCAAGCCTTATATTTTGTAAAAAACTTAGCGGCTAAAGGTGACGAGGGTTCCTCTAATGCACAGACGGTTGTAGAAAAGCCGTTATTAAGCAATAATATCGCTAAGGCATAACCGTCTCCGCCGTTATTGCCTTTGCCGCACATAATTAAAATGTTGCTTTTAAGCTTGTTTTTTGCCTCTAAAACTCCGTAAAGATTGCTTGCCGCGTTTTTCATTAAAACGGAACCGTCTATTCCGCAAGTGCTATCCATAGTTTTGAATTGGTCTGCGCTATATACGTTGTCGTTTATCATTGTGCGCTTACCTTACAGCAGGAGCTGTTATAAAACTTGAACAGTTTTCTCATTTTTTGGTTCGTTTCAAAGTATGCCAGGCATTTTTTGCCTTCATCGTCCTTGAATACTATATACGCTATATCTTTCGCTTCGAAAGAGCTTACACATTTGTAAACCTTGTCGGCACTGCTTTCTTCAGGTGCTTGCTTACCTTCGTAAGGAGCGATAAGACTTGCGGCAGAAATTTTAACGGTAAAAACGTTTTTTCTTGTTCTTCCACCGTACACTGCATCCACCGAAAGCTCGCCCGTGGCGATTATATAGTCGTAAACAACGTTTGTGTACTTCCAAAAGAACCAAATTGCAAAAATCTCAAGCACTATTATCATAACGGAACTGGGCAGTAACAGAAAATCAAAATCCAAAGCGCTTAAAACTATAAAAATTGATGCAAAAAAGGCAATTGCACCAAATATAAGCCCGAATTTTATAAGCCTTGTTTTCGACGTAGGCTTTACTATCACCGAATGCTCCGTGTGGTTTGCGGAACCGCTGTCTCCAAACATAATTTATACCTCCGAACGTTTCTGAAGTATAGAATACCACATCTGATTTGATTTTTCAATACGTGACGTCTTTTTTTATACACAATTGCAGTCGCTTATGCTGAAATCATTCTCATTAGGACAAAGCAGGGAACAGCCTTGAACGACCGGTAGTAAGTATCTGTATGGATACCCCTTTGAAAACAAACCGTATACGGTATCGCTATCTGTGACAAAATTTTTTATTCGTATATTGCTTGGCAAAATACAGCTATCGGTGTAACCGCAACAGCGATTGTATTGAAGCGTTTCGTAACTGCCGTTCGTGTATGCAAAAAGTATTCCGTTATCCGTAGGGACGGCAGATATAAATTCGGAATCGCTGTCGCATATTTCGTCAACGGTTTGCGTAAAATTCCCATTGTAGTTGCCGACTGTAATTTTGTTTCTGTACGTTAATAAAATTCTATTACACGGCATGGCGTATGCGCTTAGAATCGGTCCGTTGCAAGCGGGAAAGCATATAGACGCTATTTCTTTGAAGGATGAGTTTAATATATAAACTCTGTTATTACAGCTTGTTCCGGTGGCAAGATACATATCGTTATACCCCGAAACGAACTCATAAGCCCGTGCGGTTTCAATACAAGTGCCGTTATATGAGTTTTCCACGGCGCAGTCGGCAGAGTTAACGGTTAATATGTTGTTATCGGAAATCACGGCGCCTGTAGCCGCTTTACACATAGACTGTGTGATAGGTATAGTCATAAAATAACCCCTTAATATTAAGTTTATATTATCGTTATATGATAAACTTATTAGGTTTGTCATTGTATATAGTGAAAAATCACTAAATCTACATCAGTGAAAAACAAACGAGGTTGAATTATGTATAAAAACAGAAAAAAGAATTATCCTTACTATAAGGTTCGTCCTTGCGAGAGCATAAGAATGCTCGTTGATTCTTCAGCAGAGCTCTTTGCTGATAAGCCTGCTTTAAAATATCGCATCAACGGTACAGATTATTCTGTAACATATAGCGAATTTAAAAGAACCGTTGATAGTTTAGGTACCGCTTTTTATAGCTTGGGAGTGGGGGAAAGTCACATTGCCATTATAGGCGACAACTGCTTCCATTGGGTTTTAAGCTATGTTACAGCTCTTATTTCAGAAGCAGTGGTAATCCCTGTGGACAAAGAGCTATCTGCCGAAGATATATTTAATATTCTTGAGCATTCTGAGTGCGAAGCGGTAATTTATACAAAATCGGTAAAGAATAAGCTTGATTTAATAAAAGAGAAGTTACCGTTGGTTAAGACTTATATTGCTATGGACGTAGTTTCTGACGACCATAATCAATATACCATTGATAGCTTGCGCTCTCAAGGTGAGCGTTTGCTTGAAGAAGGCGATACGAGATTTTTGGACGTTGTTCCCGATATGCACGGGCTGAAGCAGCTTATTTATACTTCGGGCACTACGGGAAAGAGCAAGGGTGTTATGCTTTCCCAGGACACTTTGTGCTTTAACGTAGTTAAGAGTCAGGAGCTTATGAATATAACGGAGCGCGCACTGTCTGTTTTACCTTATAATCATTGCTATGAAGCAACTTGCGGCTTGCTTACCATGTTGCACCACGGCATGACTATTTGTATTAATGAAAGTTTACGCACGATAATACCCAATTTTAAAAAGTATAAGCCTACGGAAATGCAAATCGTCCCGCTGTATGCAGAGAATTTTCATAAGCGTATCGTCGCTACCATTGAAGATAAAGGGCTTACAAAGAAGTTCAATATGGGTCAAAAGTTAAGCAAGATGCTGTTAAAGCTTGGTATTGATAAAAGACGTGAGCTTTTTAAAGATATACACGAAACCTTTGGCGGTGAGTTGAAAGCTTTTATTTGCGGCGGTGCGCCGCTAAAGAGTGAGATTACAAGGTTTTTCGAAAGTATAGGCATAATAATGATTAACGGTTACGGTATAACCGAATGCGGTCCTTTGATTTCTATAAACCGTCCTGAGTATTATAACTTCAACTCCGTAGGATTGCCTTTAAAGGACACGGTCGTTATGATCGACAATCCTAACGAGAACGGAGAGGGCGAAATTATAGTTAAGGGCAGAAACGTTATGCTGGGCTATTATAAGAACCCAGAAGAAACAAATGCTGTTATAAAAGACGGCTTCTTTTATACCGGAGATATCGGAAAGATTGACAAAGACGGTTTTTTATATATCACCGGCAGAAAGAAGAATCTTATTGTGCTTAAAAACGGTAAGAATATTTATCCCGAGGAAATGGAAGCACAGTTGATGGATATACCGTATATATCAGAGGTTGTTGTATATTCTGCGGTTTTGCCGGAAGGCGCCGGCAAGGCTTTGGGGGTGGAGATATTCCCTAATTATGAGTTTGCCGCCACACAGGGGATTGAAGACGTTGAAGCTGAAATTCGCAGAGCTATCAGTGAATTTAATAAGAATCAACCCCCGTATCGTGTTATCAAACAAATTAAGTTGAGAGCTACGGAGTTTGAGAAAACCACCACGAAAAAAATAAAACGCAATTACAATATTTGATTATAAGGTGTTCATATGAAAATACTTGTTTCTTTTTTCATTGCAGCGGTTTTAGCACTGTCGCTTTGTTCTTGCGGTAATGACCAAGCTGTCGATATTAATAACTCAAAAGAAGACCCCTTTGAAAGTAATGTGTCTTTAGAGGAAAGTTCGGGAGCTTTAGAGAAAGAAACAAGTTGTGAAAGTTCGGAAGAAAGTCAAAACGCGATTGAATCCGAGGCGGCAACAGGTGTTTTTGCCGATTCTAAGTTTCAAAGCTATGAGGTGCTAAATTATGTAGCTTTAGGAGATTCTATTGCGCGCGGTTATGGTTTGAAAGACCCGGTTAGCGGATGCTATCCTGCCTTGCTGTCAAAAGCTCTTTCTAAGGTTTTACCCAACACTTCGGTGAATTACACAAATTATGCGGTTGACGGTTTAACCACGGAAGGACTTATAAGACTGTTGTCCGACGGATGCGAAAATGTTGACGGAGCGGATTTAATAACTGTTTCCATAGGCGCAAACAATCTGCTTGGCCCTTTTATATCGGTTGCAGAAAAACACATGGCAGAGTTTGTTACTTCTCCCGATGATATTACTGAGGAATCTTTGTCAAGTTCCACTTTTATAAACTCATTAAAGGCTATTCAAGAAGAGCTGGAGAGTGATGCATTTGCGGCTGTTATGCAGAACGGTATAGCAAAGCTTGATTCTGAGCTCGATGGCATTATCAACGAGCTTAAACGCCGTTCCCCCCACGCCGTTATCGTTGTTATGACTGTTTACAGTCCTTATCACGGTATTGATTTGTCACTTCCGTATCTTAGTCTTTCTTTTGATTTAGGCTCTTTGTCTGACAAGTGGGTATCGGAATTAGATGTTGAGATTAGACGTATCGTAGAAGAAAACGAATGCATTTTGGTGGAAACCTACGACTCTTTTGAGACGATGGGAGGATTGGTTAACGCTTCTTTATCGCTTTTGCCTTTAAACGTTTCTTTTGATCCGCACCCCAATCAAAAAGGACATGCTTTGCTTTCTAATTTGCATATGAATGTTATAAGCGCTATTAAATAGCATAAATCACAAGAAGGTACCATAAAAGATGATAAAAGATATTTTAAAGTCAAAATTTGTAGTCGAAATATGCGAAACGGCTACGAATATGTATCGCCTGGGTTGGGATGAAAGAAACGGTGGAAATATAAGCTGTTTATTGACTGAAGACGAGGTGTGCGAATATTTATCTCCCGAAAAGGTTTTAAGATGCATTCCCTTGGGATTTGACGGAAGTGCACTTTCGGGTAAAGCTTTATTAGTAACGGGTACGGGTAAATATTTTAAAAACATAGCGTCCGACCCCGAAACCAATCTCGGCATAATAAGAATATCCGATGACGGGAACAACGCCGAGGTGTTATGGGGTTTTAAAGACGGCGGTAGATTTACCAGCGAGTTGCCCACGCATATAATGACTCACGTTGCAAGGCTTAAAGTGGATCCCTATCATAGAGTAGTTATGCACAGTCACCCAACTAATACTCTTGCCATGACGAGAGTTCATCCCCTTGAAGCAAGAGAGTTTACGCGTTCTTTGTGGCAAACCTGTAGTGAATGCATCATGGTGTTTCCCGATGGTATTGGGGTATTGCCGTGGATGGTTTGCGGCACGAATGAGATCGGTGTTGCTACTGCAGATTTGATGAATGAACATAGGCTTGTTATTTGGGGGATACACGGTATATACGGCACGGGAAATAGTTTGGACGAAGCCTTTGGACTTATAGAAACGGTTGAAAAAGCCGCTCAGCTGTACATGCTGACAGCTCATTTGCCGATACTTAACACAATAACAGACGACGAACTAAAGGCTCTTGCGGAAAGCTTGTCTTTGGATTATCGTAAGGATTATCTGAATATATAAAATATTTAAGCACCAAGTCAAAACCACCGGTTGAACCGGTGGTTTTGATTATAAAATTGGGGTTAAGGACGAAAACCGCCACCGCCGCCGCTGCTACCTGCAATACCATTGGAAGGTATTGTAAAGCTGCTGCTGTATGAGCCTGCAGAAATCGTATATGTGCCCCCTATTTTTATATCGGGACTGCTAACGAGGATAGAGGCGAAGGTTTTCTTTGCCGTCCAGGTCAAAACTACATTGCCTGCGCTGTCCTTAACAGTAACCGTTGTGTTTACGGGACAAGAAGAAAGGTTGTACAAAATACTGCCTTGATTGGTGACAGAGCTGAAATTCATCGCCATGCCCGTTGAGCCGGTTGACATAATGGTTCCGCCGCTGATTTTTGCGGTAGCATCGTAATCGAGAGAACCGTTGCCGCCGCTTGTGGGGCCTGCGAGTTCTATGTTGCCACCCGTAACCTCAAGAGTGCCGTTAGAGTCTATGCCGTCACCGTTTGCGTTAATAAAAAGTGTACCGCCGGAAATTTTAATTGAGCCGGTGCTGGAGGAGAATTTATCGCCGGGTCTGCCCGGTCTTGAGGTTGATGAACCGCTGGAGTCAACACCGCCAGCCGCGTTAAGGCCGTCATCGCTGGCAACTAAGCTTACGTTTCCGTTGGTTATAACGATATTTGTGGCCTCAAGTCCTTCGTAACTCTTAGTTATATTTATTGTTCCGCCGCCGATATTCAGCGTGGTATCAGCGTGGAGTCCGTCATCGCCCGTTTCGATATTTACAGTACCGCCGTTCACGTTTATTACTGCATTGGAGTGTACACCGTCATCAGCACAGTTGAGAGTTATAGCTCCACCTTTAATAGTAAGATCGCCGACAGATTTAATCCCCTTTGCACTTTCCGTACCGTTGCTGTATGCGGAAGAACCGCCACCGGATTTAATGTTAACAGTGCCGTTTGCAAGCGTAATAGTGCCCTCTGTTTGAATACCGTCAAATGCAGTTGTGATATCGATGTTGCCGCCGCTTACAACTATATTTCCCGTAGCGTTAATTCCGTCGTCCGCTGTATCGAAATCAAAAGCAGTTCCGTTGTTTACGGTTAATACGCCAACTGATTTAACACCTTTGCCGCTGAGTGTGGTCGATAGGGAAGTTCCGCTTCCGCCGCCGCATTTACCTTTAAAGCTTCCTCCGTTGAATGTGGTATAGCCTTGACCGCTTATGCCGTCGCCGCCCGCGGTTATATCGGCATATACGGATCCGTTAATGTTAGCAGAGTAGAAAAAGCCGGAGGCAGTACTATCAATGTTTTCTGCATGGAAACCATCCTTGCCTGCGTTAATCACGTACGTGCCGCCGCCCAATCTTACACTGTTTTTACCGCAGATTGCGTGACCGCTTGACGTTATATTATAATAACCACCGGTAATAACCAAATCGTCTTTGGAAACTATACCGTGTCCCGCAGGGGATTGTATTGTCAAATTGCCGCCACCGTTAAGTGTGACGTCGGTCTTTGAAAAAATGGCGCTATCTACATTGTTTTCGTCGATCGTTATAAAGGAGCTTCCCGAAATAAGGGTATTGGAGGTCCCTGAAGGAATAGTTATAAAAACTTTGTCAGCCTGCTTGGAATATATGGGTGCAAAGGTAGAGCTTGCGATCGTAACGTTATTCAATATGATCTGTACCTTGTCGGTCTCTTCTGCATCAACTTTGACATATCCGTTGGTTAAGCTTCCGCTTATTAAATAAGTACCTTCATCCTTAATCGTGGCGGTCATACCGGATACGGTTACTTTGGCAGGTGCATTACAGGATATAGACGTGCGGTTTAGAGATATGCGAACAGCTTCTGTCATTGTGTATGTCGTTTCTAAATCTCTTTTTGTAAACATGGAATCGCTAGTGGGTATGTCAACTTCGGGTGTGCTTGTGTTATCCTCAGGTACCGAGCTGTCATCTTGGGGCGTGGAACTGTTAGCAGAGGACGTTGTATCCTCAGGTTTTGAGGATGCGTTATCTTGGTTGGGAGTGGAGGTTGTGTTTTGAATTTCGCTTTCAACCGTACTCTCAACTGTGCTTGATACTGTGCTTTCAACTGTACTTTCGTTATTACTGTTATCCGCATCTGGCTTTGAAACGCTGTTATCTCCGATATCACCCACGTTTGATGAGTCGTTTCCGACGCTTTCGCTGTCGTTGGTGCTGATTTCAACCGTGCTGTCATCGGGTGCGTCAGTTTCCGAACCGCCACCTTGCGAGTCTTCGGAAGAATCGCTGATTTCGGAAGAATCGGTAGGGGAGTTATCTTCGGAAACATTAACGTCGTTGGAAATTTCTTCGGAGGATTCTAAGTCTGCATCGTTTTCTGAAGATGCATCGGGGGTGCTGATAGCTTCAGAATCGGAAACAGAAGAACTATCGTCTTTGGAAACGTCTTCACCGTCGTCGCCTGTGAGCATAATTGCGCAGACTATACCTGCAACAATCGCTACGGATACAACCGCACTTAACGTAATAGCTAAAGCCTTTTTCAACTTAAAAAACTCTTTTATCTTGTTTATGATGCTCATTTTAATATCTCCTTAAAATAAATTGAAGGGGCAGATCAAAGCTCTGTCCCTGTGGTTTCTTGTCTGAAAATGCTAATTTCAAGGTTGCCGTTTCTGCAACGCAACTTATCGATAAAGTCTTTTTCGCTGTCAGCTTTTTTAAGCGTAATGTCGTATGTAAGCTTATAAAGACTGCCCATGTTAGCGGTTTTTACTTTTACAAGTTCGGACGAGGAGGTGTATTCTTCGATAATATCCTTAAAAGCATCTGTGTAGTTAAGATCTTCGGGTACCGTTATCATCATCATCTTGTAAACGGAAGCTCTTTTTCTCGCTCCGAAATTTAATCCGGAGAGAGCGGTATAAGCAATAGTCATAATAATTGCAAACAGTAAAGAATGACCTAAAAAGCCTGTACCTGCGATAAGTCCGGTAGCCATTGCAAGGAATATTACAGCAATTTCTTTAGCAGTACCGGGGGCGGAACGGAATCTAACCAAGCCGAAAGCGCCGGCAACTGCAACACCAATACCGATATTACTGTTAACAGCCATTATAACAACGCAAACCATTGCAGGTAATAAAGCGAGTGTTATAGCAAAGCTTTTTGTGTACTTAGCCTTAAACATATAGCCTAACGAAATTATCATACCCGCTAAGAGAGATCCGGCTATACATATAATAAAATCTTTTACGTCTATTGCGTATATGCCTTCGATTTCAAAAACGCTTTCAAAAATTTTGCTAAGCATACAATATGCCTCCTTTATTTTCGTTCAAAATTGTTGTTAAGTAAACGTTGCCGTATTTGGAAAAAGATGCTTTAAAAATGTGGTTATCGGTCAATACCTTTGTCATCCATAACGGCATGCCACCTGAAGTTTTGATTTCCATCAAAGTATATTCTTCATCGAGCAAAGTGGTTCCCCAAACATCCTTTTCCAAACTAAGCTCTTCACGACGGCTTATGATGTTTTCGTCAAGAGTGACTCGAAAATCACTGCCATTAATATCGTAATAAGCCTCGCGCTCGTAAGAAAGAAAAACAGCGGGCTTTAGGGTTTTATAATGCTCTATACAATAGTCGATCTCGTTTGAAATTTGACACTTTTCAAAGGGGTACATGCCTGTTTTTATCCATTCCATAGCGCATTCCTGCGGGAGGGATATTCTTCTCTTGTAAACAATGTCATCAAATTTCTTTTTTAATTCAACAAACACAGGGTCATCCTTGTTGGCTTGTTGATAGCTTCTTATACGAAGCTTCTCTTTATAGATCGGTTTTTCAATAGATCTGCGTATCAACAAGTAATTATCGGTGTCGTAGTATATGTTCCTGATGGTTGTTCTGCCGTATTTATCCAACGCCATATACGGAGCCATAGCTTTTAAGACAATTTCTTTTTGTTCACGGCTGAGCATATATTTTATCTCAAACCGTTTGAAAATCGCTTGATATGCCACAAGCTACCCCTCCTTCACTTGTTTATCCTGCTACATTGTTGAGAATTCTAACAGAAAATAATTAAATCCTTCTTAAAAATTTATAAATTTTGACAGTAACATTATAAAAATCGCACCGTTTTTTCCTTACGGTGCGATTACTGTTATGGTGTTAATTCTGCGTAGCGAACCAGTATGGTGTCGTCACCGATTCTTTCTATGTTCTGCCACGGAATGTACAGCGTATTTTTAACGGTCGAAAAACCAAAGCATTTTCCGCTTTTGGGTATAACTAATCTTAGAACCCGACCTGTGTTTAAATCTAATTCTATGTCAGAAACACATCCTATTCTTTTACCGTTACAAATGTTTATTACTTCTTTTTCTCTTAACTTGGAAAATTTAGTTACCATAATCACAATAGTATGCAAATAAGGCCGCCGCAACCTTCGTTAATTATTCGCTGTAGTGTTTCGGAAAGCTTATATCTTGCATCGTCCGGCATATGTGCAAGTTTTGTGCTCAGACCTTCTTCAATCAGTTCGTACAGCGTTTTGCCGAACATATTTGTTTCCCAAAGCTTTTGCGGATCTTCCTCGAACTCCTTAAGCATAAATTTTACCAGCTCTTCGGACTGTGTTTCGCTGCCAACCATAGGACTGACTTCAGTTTGAATATCCGCCTTTATCATATGTATTGAGGGTGCAGAGGCTTTTAGTTTGACTCCGTAGCCACCTGGCTGTTTTACAATTTCAGGTTCTTCCAGCGTTAAATCTTCTTTGTCGGGTGTTACGATTCCGTATCCCGTTTGATTGACCGCATCGAGGGCGTGTCTCACTTTGTCGTATTGTTTTTTTACTTTAGCAAGCTCCGTTACGGTTTTCATTAAAGTGCGCTGATCGTTGATTTCAAAATCCCCCGATTCGCATAAAACTTTAAAGAAGCAACTGTCAAGGATTTCTATATCTACGGTACCGCTGCCGTTTCCCAATGAAAGAGTACACCTTGCACCTTTAATTACTTCGGCGTCGGTGTCGGTGGGTGTAAAGGCTTGTTTTACTTGACCTAAATTCTTGATCTTGCAAGCGCATGCTTTTACGAAAGATGTAATGTGTTTGTTCAGATGATGGTCTTCGTCTATTGCTTCCATCCATTCGGGTATATGGATTTTCAATTCTTTTACAGGGAATCTGTAAAGCACGGCTGACAAAATCTTTTTAATATCGGGTTCTGATATTTTCATGCAGTTCATGGGTAATATCGGAGCTCCGTATGCTTTTTCCAATTCGTTGCATAGTTCTTTTGTGCTTTCACTTTCGGGAAAAGCGGAATTGAGTATTATAACGAAGGGTTTTCCGATCTCGTTAAGCTCTTGAGCTACGCGGTTTTCAGCTTGAACGTAGCTTTCTCTCGGTATATCTCCAATCGTACCGTCCGTTGTTACCATAACTCCTATGGTAGAATGCTCCGTGATTACCTTTTTCGTGCCTTTTTCGGCGGCTTCTTCAAAAGGAATGCTTTCTTTTGACCAAGGCGTCATGACCATACGAGGCTCACCGTTTTCGTCGTTCCCCAACGCACCGTCAACCATGTATCCGACGCAGTCAATCATTTTGATTTTAAAGCTTACGTCCTCGTCCAACGTAACGCTTACCGCTTGTTCGGGAATGAATTTGGGCTCGGTAGTCATAACCGTTCTTCCCGAGGCGGACTGTGGCATTTCATCTCTGGCTCGTGTAGCTGCCGATACGTTTTCAATGTTTGGCAGTACCAAATTTTCCATTACCTGTTTAATAAAAGTAGATTTTCCCGTTCTTACAGGACCAACAACACCGATGTATATATCACCGTGAGTCCTTTCTGCAATATCTTTATAAATATTGTTCTCCATGCATAAAACCTCCGTAAAAAGCAATTTGTTAATATATATGCGTTTGATAATTGGATGATAACACTATCGTAATTATTTTAATTGTGCGGTATGCATAGAACTTAGTGTAAATATCTGTGTAAATATACAAAATGATGATTTCATCCTTGACATTTGAATAATATTTGTTAAAATATATAAGTAATAATGATGATTTGGGGGTTTTGTTTTTGACAAGAAAAGCACTAAAAATTCTCGCTTTGCTTATGGCTATTTGTTTTGTTGTTTGCAGTTTGCCCATAATTACCGCAACTGCTGACAATTTAACGGTAGAGATCGACTCGATTAACGGTTCTAAGTCCGTAAGCGGAAGCTATATTTGGACCACCGGCACTTTCGATGCTACTTATTGGGTAGCTGTTGAAGCTTCATACGTTTCATATAATGTTTATAAAGTAAGCGCAATTTATCCCTCCGGCTCTAAAAGCGTTACTGTAGGCACCAATAAAATCTTGTTGGTTGTACATACTTCTCATGCTCAGTTCAGCAACGCTTCTCAGATCGCTTTGGGTGATTATTTGACTCTTTATAATATCAACCTGAGCACAGGTACGTGTAACAACGGCTATGTTTCCGTTAGTTCATCGTTTGGGTTGACAATCAGCAGCGATTCTGCTTTGGAAATCGACTATTCTGCTAAAGAAATCGGCGGTATAGGTATCGGTTCAACAGTTGATGCATTAAAGACTCATATCTGTGAAGCTACTGATGGTATCGTTGTTAAAGACACTAAAGGTCAGGAAGTTAAAGGCAGTACGCAATTAGGTACCGGCTTTACCGTACAGACTGAATCCAGCGATGCATACAAGCTTCTTGTAAGCGGCGACCTTGACGGTAACGCCGTTGTTGACAGTACTGACTATATTATCGTTGCTGACGGTTTGATGACAGGTAAGCTTGATATTACCTCCAAAGAGGGTGACGTAAACGGTGACGGCGTTGTTAACAGTACTGACGTTATCGTTATTGACGCTACCGTTGCAGGTATCGGCGGCTCAATGGTTGCAGCTCTTCCTACTCTTGATAAGAAGGAGCCTGAGGAAATCGTCGTTCCTCCCAAGACTCTCCATTACAGAGCTACTACATTCAAGCCTTCCGAAGTTACCGGTACACATAGCGGTACCGTTCTCTCCAACGGTGTGTTGACGTTGGCTTCCGGTAGCACAAGCGGTACGTTCACGACCGATACTATTAACATCGGCTCGTTTACAAAGATGGTTGCATCTTGGAACGCAACGACTAACGGCGGTATCGTTAATATGTCCGTTTCCTACGAGCTCACCACAGGTGCTTGGTCTCCTTATATGAGCTGGGGTGACTGGTCTTCTACTCGCGGTGTTTCCGGTAGTGAATCTCCTTCCAATACTTATGGTGAAACCGAAGTTGACTACTTATGGGTAGCCAGCGGTTATACAACCACCGGTAATATTAAGATCAGACTTAAGCTCACTAAGTACAACGGCGGTACACCTATTATCAGAAACTTCTCCGTTGCAACTCCTGAAATGCCTAAGAAGCAGACCGTTAACGCTTCCGCATTGCCTACTTCTTACTTGAACGAAGTTCCTATGCGTTCTCAGCTCTCTTCCGCAAACGGTTCTATAGGCAACATTATATGCAGTCCTACCTCTACGGCTATGGCTCTCGAGCATTTGGGCACTTATGTAACCTCCCTTACCGCAGCATACGATATGTATGATAACGATTGGGGCGAATACGGTAACTGGTCCTTCGCTGCAGCTTATGCAGGTGAAAAGGGTTACTACGCATTCATCGACTTCTATGATCCTACCATGATGAAGTACGCACTTTCTCAAGGCGTTGTTTTGGGTTGTGCAACTTCCTTGACCGCTGCTGGACACATCGTTCTTGTTGTTGGTTATAAAGAGGTTAACGGCGTTGGTTATTACTTGGTTAACGACCCCAACATTTCTCCCAGCAATCCCGTTCGTACAACGTACAGTGCTTCCTATTTCGAAAGCACATGGCTTGTAAGCAGCAGAAATAACCAAGGTCTCGTTTACGTATTCCAGGGTGTGGAAGATCTTAACAATCGCTAATTAAAGTTCATCAAAAGGAGTAGGGAATGTCCCTGCTCCTTTTCTTATCGTGTAATTTCTCTGCGTACCGATTTAAATAAACATAAAAACGATGCCTTGCATTCGAAGTATGCAAGGCATCGTTAAATTGTTGTATTAATTTTGTCTTATGGCAATAAATCGGTGCCGTATTGATAGTATATATAAGATTCCGGCGCGTATGGATTTGCGTGTAAGCTGTACAGCATTTTTCTGCGTATGCCGCCGTTTATAACGATTTCGGTACACAAAAATCCTTTGTCTTTAATGGCGGACAAATACAGTTCTGCTTCGTTAATAAATGTTTTTGCCGTTTCCTCGCTGTAAATATCTATGCTGTATTTAAGATAATTGCTGACAGATTCTGTGTTCTTTAAGGAAAGCTTTTCGGCATACATTCCGTTGTATTCGCAGTGGACTTTGAAGCTTTTTTGCGGCAAGGCTTCTCTTAATACGTTTGTTAGCTTCGTAGCTGATTCTTGGGTTATCGTTCCCGCAATTATCTCGGTAATGTTTTCCGAAAGAGTGCCGTCTAAATATACCACCGAGGATATATCGCTTTTTCCGTTAACGGTTACGTCGCAGGCATATTTGTTATTACCGGGTATATTGTATATCGTGGACACGCTTAACTCGTTAACGTCAAAACGCTCGTTTATTAAGCGTTCGATCTCTCCTTTTGCTTTAACATAGCCCCAAGGGGTTCCGTTTGCGAAAGCGCCGATTACCGTGGAAGCTGTCAGCAACAAAACTGCAATTACTACTTTTGCGCGACTGCTCTTAAATGCACCCGATTTGTTTTTTATTGCCATTGATGCTAAACATCCAAGGAAGGAAAACACAGTGTTTTTTGTTGCAAAAGTAAGTGCGTATCCCAATAAAACCGAATTAAGCTCGGTAGGTGTATCGGTGAGAAAGGCTATCATATATGAAACCACAAAGAAATAGCAGGGAAGAAGTATTGGTTTCGTTAAAATGAATGACGCCAGGAAGGAAATTGCCAAGGTAAACGGTATAGTGGAAATCATTCCGTTAGTCGGTAATGAAGCGTACGCTCCGATAATTGCAACGATTGCAGAAATTAAAATTGATGCATTCGTGTTTTCCAATAATTCTTTTTTGAATATCTTCTTCACCGTTTCTTCTTCACCTCCGAAAATTTGGGGATATTATATGGATTTGTATAGCTTATCAGTAATTGCTTGCTGTCGTCATCTGCCGATTTGTTTCTGCCCACTTTTCCACATAAGGAACACTTGTGGGTTATAATATATCCTTGTTTGTTGCTCGGCTCAACTCCGATAGGATACATTATTCCCGCACATTCACAAGCTCTGTCGCCGGGATTTACGTCTACGTGGAGAGAAGCCAGACAAAAAGGGCAGTGATTACGGGAGGAATATCCCAAAGGGGGAACTTCTCTTCCGCAAGCCTTGCAAATGAATCCGTTATCGTTTTTTGTGAATAATTTTGTCATTTTAAATCCCTTTTCAAAAAACGGTTGATTTTTATTAAGATTGAGTTTATAATAATGTTGAATATATTATAATGCAAAGTGTTGTGTTTTGCAAGCACAAAATGATTGGAGGGATTTCTTTGGCTAAAAAATGTGCAAAAGCTGCCGCAAATCCAAGATTGGGTTCAACCGGCGGTCAAGCTGTTATGGAAGGCGTAATGATGAAGTCTAAGAAGCGCATCGCTCTTGCGGTTCGAAGATTGGATACAAAAGAAATAAATGTTCACGCACGTGACTACGTGGGAATAAGACAAAGACGTAAATGGCTTAACTTTCCCATTATCAGGGGCGTTATAAGCTTTGTTGAGTCTATGGTTATGGCTTTTTCCACTCTGACTGAATCTACGGAGATGTTAGGCCTTGAAGAAGAGGGAGCGACGGAAAAGCAAAAACAGTCCACAAAGGCATTGATGTCCGTTCTTTCTGCCGTTGCGGTTGTTATAGGCGTGGTTATGTCTATGGCGTTGTTCATGTATTTGCCGATAATAATTACTAACGCTTTACAGAACTGGATGGGTTTTTCAGACGCTTGGCGCAGTATACCTCAGGGGGTTTTGCGTATCGTTATTTTTGTTTTGTACATAATGCTTACATCCTTGCTTAAGGATATTAAACGCACGTATATGTATCACGGCGCAGAGCATAAAAGTATTTTTTGTTATGAAAACGGCGAGGAGCTTACTGTTGAGAACGTAAAAAAACAAAAGCGTTTCCACCCTCGTTGCGGAACTTCCTTTATATTCGTTACTCTTATTATTTCAATTTTCTTTACCGCTGTTCTTTATTCATTTATCGAGTTTGAATACACTTGGCAGAGGTTGCTCTCAAGCCTTGTTCTTACACCTTTTCTGGTGGGCGTGAGCTTTGAGTTTATAATTTTTGCCGGTAAGCACGACAACGGTTTCACTCGTGTTTTGTCTGCTCCCGGCCTTTGGATGCAGAGGATTACTACCATAGAACCCGATGACGATATGATCGAGGTTGCGATTATTTCTTTAAAAACCTCTCTTATTGAGGAATTCCCCGACTTTGAGCCACCTTTTGAGGAAGGCTATGACATACACGGCAAAATAAAAGATTACAAAAAACCGGAAGAAACGGTAAAAGACGATAATACCGGAGAACAGAATGACGATTAGAGAATGCCGCGATGAAACTTGTGATATTTTAAAAAGTTTTGGTAACGACGAGGCCGAAGTAATCACCGATATAGTGTTAGCTCATTATTTGGGGCTTGACAGAGGCAGACTGTTAACCATGCTTGATGATGAGGCGCCTGAGAATCTGCCGTATTTGCTGGCAGACGCAGTAAATATGCTTAGCATGGGTGTGCCTGTGCAGTATATTTTGGGCAGTTGTTGGTTTTACGGTCTTGAGGTAAAGGTCGGTCAAGGTTGCTTTATTCCGAGGCCTGATACCGAAATTTTAGCTCAAGCGGCTATAGGCCTCCTTAAGAACGGTGGATGCTTTGTGGAATTGTGCGCCGGCAGCGGTTGCGTTTCTATGGCCATTGCCGAAAACGTTCCAAACGTGCGTGGTACGGCGGCTGAGCTTTCGTTAAAAGCTTTGCCTTACACCGAGGCTAATCTTGAAAAGTATCCCAATATAAAGGTTAAACGCGCCGACGTATTAGACCCTGAGGATTTAAACTCATTGTTTGAGGAATGGGGCGAAGGGTATGATTTACTGGTTTGCAATCCGCCGTATATTCCTACGGCTGACATACCGAATCTGGCTCCGCAAGTTCAATACGAACCTGAAACGGCCTTGGACGGCGGTGAAAACGGTTTGAAGTACTATAGGTACATAATAGCCAATGCTGATCTTTTAATGAAACCTTCTCATAGGATTTTGTTTGAGGTTGGTGTCGGTCAAGCCGATGCGGTTTCTAAGATGTTATCCGTTATGGGATACTCAGTAGCCGTGCTTAAAGATCTTGGCGGGATTGACAGAGTTGTGTTTGGCGAAAAATAAAATATTGACAATATGGAAAAAAAGTACTATTATATTATATTAGGTATAATGGTGCTTTTTTTCGTTGCGGTTTATAGCGCCGATTTGATAGTTTTTTGTTTTATTAATTATTTTCTTTTGCGGTATGAGGTTGTGAATGAAGGAATACGTTTCGTCAAGAAATAATGAAAAAATAAAAATCTTACGTAAGCTTGCCAACAAGAAGCATCGAGTAGAGTACGCTTTGTTTCTTATAGAGGGTCATAAGCTTGTGGGGGAGTATCTTAATTCAGGCAACGTTCCGCAAAAGATTTATGTAACCGAAGAAGCTTTAGAGAAGTATAAGGATATGCTTTCAGATGTTAACGAAGATCTTATCTGTATCATACCCGAGGATTTATACTTATACGTATCTACCGAACAAGCGCCGCAAGGAATTATGGCGGTATGTAGCATACCTAAGAATGAATTCGTTTTTAAAAATGGGGCTACGATCTTGCTTGAATCGATCAGAGATGCGGGAAATCTCGGAACGATTATTCGTACCGCGGGCGCTTTGGGAATTGATAACATCATCATGTCATCAGACTGTGCCGATATTTATAATCCAAAAACCTTGCGAGCGAGTATGGGCGCTGTTTTCCGGGCTAATATTTGTATAAGCGAAAACATATTTAATTCCGTTGATTGTTTGAAGAAATTAGGTAAACGTGTGTATGCGGCAATGCCGTCACAACGCGCTGTGGATATAAGAAATGTTAAGCTGTCTGTAGATGACGTTATAGCCATAGGTAATGAAGGCAACGGTATCAGCGACGAGCTTGCAACCGTTTGTGATGGTCACATTACAATCCCCATGGTTGAAGGAGTGGAAAGTTTAAACGCTTCTATAGCTGCCGCGATACTTATGTGGGAACTTGCGAGAGGGGACGATAATGTTTAGAGGACTTGCCGATAAAGAATTGGACGGAAGACTGAAATTTATTTGGTATGTTACTTCTTGCGGTGCGGATGCTTCGTTTTCGTATGCGTTATACAGCAAGTATAAGGATATATACCATCTGTTTATGTCCAACGATTACGATTCTCACGGTCTGAAAATACCGGATGCAGCATTAAAGAGACTTTTGAACAAACGCCTTGAAGAGCCATTTGAGATGTATAAGCGATTAATGGCAATGGGAATCAGAATTTATACTATCGAGGACAAAGAATATCCGAATAAGCTGAGAAAAATAATTAATCCGCCTCTGGCACTGTTTTTTAAAGGCGATTTCCCTGATTTTGATAAAAATTTATGCGCCGCTATGGTTGGCACCAGAAAAATGACCGATTACGGAAGAAAGACTGCTGAATATTTAGCTTCGGGCATTGCAAGTTGCGGCGTAACCATCATCAGTGGCTTAGCTAAAGGCATTGATGCTGTCTGTATGCGTACGGCTCTTAATTGCGGAGGATATACCGTTGGCGTTTTAGGGAACTCCATAGACACTATTTATCCCATGGAAAACGCGGCTTTATACAACAAGGTATATAAACACGGCGTTGTTATAAGCGAATACTGGCCGGGATGCCATACCTACAAAGCTTCTTTTTCGCGTCGTAACAGAATTGTTTCAGGTCTTGCGGATTTTGTGATAGTGATTGATGCTCCCGACGGAAGCGGCGCGTTAATTACCGCTTCCTACGCAATAAAGCAAGGTAAGCTCGTTTGTGTACCTCCGATGCCGATAACCAAGGAAAACAGTGGCACTTTATCGTTATTGCGTGGAGGCGCGCGGCTTATTACTTCGGTTTCCGATATACTTGAAGAATACGAAGTGCTTTTGCCGCATACAATACCGCCGGATTTACCTTTACCTACGCTTCTTGAAGCCGAATGCCCCGAATCTAAAAAAGAAGAAATGCTTCGGCTGGATTATAAAGAAGTCGTATATAATTATTTGCTTGAAGAGCTTGATAAAAAGGGTTCTCTTTCACTAACGCAAATAATGGCGGGAGACCACCAGTTTACACTTAAAGACCTGATGAGAGCGGCTTCACAGTTAGAACTTGACGGTTATGCTGTCAGGTTGCCGGGTGGATTTTTTGATGCAGTACCTGCCGATAAAGTTCCGCGCGCTACAATCAAAGAAAACTAATCTTTTAGGAGTAATAGATGAACACACTTATTATTGTTGAGTCCCCTTATAAGGTTCCTACGATAAAAAGCTATTTGGGGAAGGGGTATAAGGTTACCGCTTGTAACGGCCATGTCAGAGATTTGCCCAAAAGCAAGCTTGGTGTTGATATCGAGAACGATTTCGCGCCCGATTATATCAACATAAGGGGCAAAGGCGATCTGATAAAGGCGTTAAGAAAAGAAGCCAAGGGTGCGGACAGAATATTCCTTGCTACCGACCCTGACCGTGAGGGCGAAGCCATTGCTTGGCACTTGTCTTCGGTTTTAGGCAATGATAGCAAGAAGATAAAGAGAATTACTTTCAACGAGGTAACAAAAAGCGCCTTAAAGGAGGCGGTATCTCATCCCAGAGATATTGATATAAAACTCGTTGATGCCCAGCAGGCAAGAAGGATTCTTGATAGACTCGTTGGCTATAAGATAAGTCCTTTCCTATGGAAAAAAATCAAAAGCGGTCTTTCTGCAGGACGCGTTCAATCCGTTGCCACGAGGATCGTCGTTGAAAGAGAAAGAGAGATAAGAGAATTCGTACCCAAGGAATATTGGACGATTTCTGCTAAGCTTTCCGGTGATGATACTTTCGTCGCAAAGTATTACGGGGATAAAGACGGAAAGAAGGATATAAATAACGAGGCGGAAGCATCTGCGATATTGTCTCAGTGCGAAGGCAAAACTTTTGTGGTTGAGGGCGTAAAAAAGGCTCTGAAACGTAGGAAGCCCATGCCTCCGTTCACTACATCTACCTTGCAGCAAGAGGCTAACCGTCGCCTTAATTTTCAATCAAGGCGCACGATGATGGTAGCGCAAGAGCTGTATGAAGGTATCAATTTGGGAGAAGCCGGTATGCACGGTCTTATTACTTACATGAGAACCGACTCCCTTCGAATTTCCGATGATGCAACCGCCGCCGCAAAGGCATTTATCCTTTCAAAATATGGCGATAAGTACTATCCTTCGACACCGAACGTATTTAAGTCAAAGAAGAATTCACAGGATGCACATGAAGCTATTCGCCCAACTGACCCTACTCGCACACCCGATAGCGTAAAAGGTAAGCTCAGCAACGACCAGTTTAAGCTTTATAAGCTTATTTGGGAGCGTTTTATAGCCAGCCAAATGTGCCCCGCCGAGTTCGATACGATGATTTGCGATATTGCCTGCGGTGAGCATATTTTCAGAGCCGGCGGCTACGTTGTACGTTTTGCCGGTTATATGTCCGTTTACGATGACAGAACGGAAGACAGCGATGCAGAGGACGGTTTATCCGCTGCTTCTCTTCCGCTTTTGACGGAGGGTCAGCTTTTAAAGCTTATAAAGATGCTCTCTGAGCAGCATTTTACACAACCGCCACCGAGATATACAGAGGGTACTCTTACGAAGATCCTCGAAGAAAAAGGAATAGGCAGACCTTCCACTTTTCTGCCGACTATTACGACTATAACAGGCCGCGGATATGTAAAACGCAACGGTAAGGTGCTTGTGCCTACTGAAATTGGTGAGATAACCACAGACCTTCTTATGGATAATTTCCCCTCTATAATCGACTACAATTATACGGCCGACATGGAAGAGGATTTGGAAAGAATCTGTCGCGGCGAGATTCCGTACGTAGATGTGTTGAAGGACTTTTACGTTGATTTTGCTAAGCAATTAAGCGCGGCGGACGAAACTTTGGCAGAGGGCAGAATCACCATCGCACCTACCGAAACCGACATAATCTGCGAGAAGTGCGGATGTAAAATGGTAGAACGTGTTGGTAAGTTCGGCAAATTTGCCGGTTGCCCCAATTATCCTACTTGTAAAAATACTAAGCCCTTAGACGGCGGCACGACTGAGGAACCTAAGACTGCCTCTGAGCATAAATGTCCCAAATGCGGCAAGCCTATGTATTTGAGAAAGGGTATGTACGGTTCATTCTTCGCTTGCGAAGATTATCCGAATTGTAAGGGTACGTTAACCTTCCGCAAGGATACAGGAATCAATTGCCCCAAGTGCGGCAAGATGTTGGTTGTAAAACAGACCAAGACGAAAAAGACGTTCTATTCTTGTGAAGACTATCCGAAATGCGATTTTTCCAGTTGGGATATTCCTCAGGAAAGAAAGTGTCCTTCGTGCGGCGGTTTGGTTTTAAAGAAAAAGAACAAAGAGCAATATGAATGCTATAAAAAATGCGGTTGGAGCGAAAGCAAATGATTATAGCTGTAGACGTTATGAGTGGCGATAATTCGCCCGAAGAGCTGATAAAAGGTGCTATAAAGGGAGCTTCTGATTTTGGTGTACAAGTGTCTTTAATCGGAAACGCCCAGGTAGTAGATAAATACAAGGATGAGAAAAACGGTATTTTTACCGTTCATTCCACGCAAGTCGTAACTATGGAAGACGATGCTCTTGCCGCCGTAAAGGAAAAAGAGGATTCCTCTATGGCTGTGGGTGTAAAGCTTTTGAAGACGGGAAATGCCGACGTTTTCGTAAGTCCCGGCAATACGGGAGCTTTGCTTTCCGTAGCTTCTATCAGGCTTAGAAGAGTAAAAGGCATAAGACGTGCAGCTATAGGAACCGTAGTTCCCCTTGATATGCCTTTTATTATGGTGGACGCGGGTGCAAATATTGACGTTTTGCCTGAGAATCTGTGTCAATTCGGATATATGGGTGCGCTGTATTGTGAAAAAGTACTTGGCGTTGTTAATCCGAGAGTGGCACTGCTATGTAACGGTACAGAAGAAACGAAGGGTTTGCCTGTTACCAAAGAAGCTCACTCGATGTTAAAGGAAACGGAGCTCAACTTTATAGGCAATGTTGAATCCCGTGAGCTTCCTTTCGGCTGTTGTGACGTTTTAGTTTGCGACGGTTTTACGGGCAACATCGCCTTAAAGCTTATAGAAGGCATGGGCAAGTTTATGTCCAACACCATCAAAGCTGTATTTAAAAAAAATATTTTCACCAAACTTGCGTATTTACCTTGCAAAAAAAGTATTAATGGCATAAAAAGTCGAATGGATTCAAGAAAAATGGGCGGCGCACCGTTATTGGGCGTAGCTAAACCCGTAATTAAAGCACACGGTAATTCCGATGCTTTGTGTATTTATAATGCGATCCGTGTGGCTAAAAGTTATGCTGAAAGCAAGGTCATTGAAGATTTTGAAAAGAAATTCGGGGGCAAAAATTCTGATGGAGAAAACGAATAACTCCCCATTACCCATAAGGGGCTTGGAAGAAAAAATAGGTTACAAATATGACAATATCGAGCTTCTTGTTACTGCCATGACTCACTCGTCTTATTGCAACGAGTCAAAGCACGGCAAGGACAGACCTAAGGACAACGAGAGATTAGAGTTCTTGGGTGACAGCGTTTTATCCGTTATCGTAAGTGATTACATATTTAAGCAATACGGAGATTTGGACGAAGGACGCCTTACGAAATCACGCGCCTTGTCCGTCTGCGAAGATACGTTGTACGATATTGCCATCAAACTTGGCTTAGGCGATTATATGCTTTTCGGTCACGGTGAATCCACTACGAGAGGCAGACTTCGCAAGAGCATACTTGCCGATGCTTTTGAAGCTTTGTTAGCGTCAATATATTTAGACGGCGGTCTTGAAAAGGCAAGAGAGTTTTTGTTGCCCAAGATAGTGCCTATTATTGATAAGGCGGCAAAGGGATGGGATACCGATTATAAATCGAGATTGCAAAAGCTTGTTCAGCAAGTACCTGAAGAGGTTTTAGAGTACAAACTCGTAAGCGAGGTTGGTCCTCCTCACGATAGGATCTTTAACACCGAGGTATATCTAAACAGTAATCTTTTGGGGTGCGGAAGCGGTAGAACCAAAAGAGAAGCCGAACAACAAGCCGCAAAGAAAGCTCTTGGCTTTTTTGGCGAAGAAGACGTAGAGTAAAATGTCAAAACATAAAAACATTCCGTTTTTTATACCACATAGCGGCTGTAAAAATAACTGTACCTTTTGTTCCCAAACGAAGATTACCGGATTTTGCTTACCCTACGACGATATGTTGGAAGAAGCAAAAAGGCTAAAAGCAACGGTGGAAGAAGCGTTGAAGTATGCAGGGGACAGCGAAATGCAAATTGCTTTTTTCGGCGGCAGTTTCACGGGTATTGAGCCTGATAGGATGGAGCTTTTGCTGAAAACTGCCTTTGAATACGTTAAGACCGGCAGTGTTGCGGGGATAAGACTTTCTACTCGTCCCGATTATATCAGCGACGATATTCTGACCTCTCTTAAAAAGTACGGTGTTACTCATATAGAGCTTGGTTTACAAAGTACAGATGATGCGGTGCTTGAAGCTACTGAGAGGGGACACAATAGGGAAGTGTGCTTTACCAACGCTAAAAAGATAGTTGAAAACGGCTTTTATTTGGCAGGGCAGATGATGATAGGGCTTCCGTGTTCTACCCTTGAAAAAGAGATTATCACCGCTAAGGATATAGTAGCTATGGGCGCAACTGCCGTCAGAATTTATCCTACTGTGGTTTTTGAGGGCACAAAGCTCTACGAGCAGTGTTTGAATGGTGAATACGTTCCCATAACCAACGAAGAAGCAGTTGAACGCAGTCTTGCTTGTCTGAAAGTTTTCAGGGAAGCGGATGTTGAAGTGTTGCGTATAGGATTGCACTCCTCGGAGGAAATGAAAAATGCACCTATGGGTGCGAATCATCCCGCCATAGGCGAGTTGGTTTACGGTGCCGAAGCCTATGAAAAGATAGTAAAAGCCATAGGCGACGGTGATACAAAAGGAAAAGTGCTTAAAGTGTATTGTGATGATAAAAGCGTTTCAATAGTTTCCGGTGTTAAAGCTTGCAATAAAAAGCGTTTAACGGAAGAATATGGCTTTAAGAGAATAAAGATATTTAAAAACGGCAAGGATTCCCAAATTAAGGTATTAATTGAAGCAGAGGAATGATAATTTGAAATTAAAAGGTCTTGAAATGCAGGGGTTCAAATCTTTCCCCGATAAAACGCATATATCTTTTGACAAAGGAATAACTGCCGTTATCGGTCCTAACGGAAGCGGTAAATCCAATATATCCGATGCTGTTCGTTGGGTATTGGGCGAAATGTCCATGAAAAGTCTTAGAGGCAGTAAAATGGAGGACGTCATCTTTTCTGGTTCCGACAAGCGTACTCAGGCTAACTATGCTACCGTTTCACTGTTTCTTGAACCCGAAGAAGTCGGCGGTGATGACGTTGTTGTAACGAGAAAATATTACCGTAACGGCGATAGTGAATATTATCTGAACAAAAAGCAAGTAAGACTTAAGGACGTTTATGAGGCTTTTTATGATACGGGTATCGGCAGAGAGGGTTACTCCGTTATCGGACAAGGTAAAATAGCAGAAGTGTTATCTCAAAAAGGAGACGAGCGCAGAAGTATTTTTGAGGAAGCTGCGGGTATTTCCAAGATCAGATACAAAAAGTTAGAAGCTGAACGAAAGCTTGCGGCTACCGAAGCCAATTTGCTTAGAATCTCCGATTTGGTGGGCGAGATAGGCTCCCGTCTTGCGCCGCTTGAAAAAGAGGCGGAAAATGCAAAACGCTTTTTAACTCTCAGCGAAGAGAAAAAAGGACTTGAGATAAGTATCTGGCTTGATAAAATTGACAAAGTAAGAGAAGAATTAAACCGTAGCGAGGAGCTTTTTGCAGGTGCTTCTCAGGCACTTGTTGCCGCAGACGAAAAAATCAAAAGTATTGAGAGCGGTGCCGACAAGCTATATATTGCAGGTAATGAAATAGGCAAAAAAATATCCGAAACCGAAAGACAAATAAGCGATATAGGTTTACAGTTAAGCGCGGCAGACGGTAAAAAGGCTTTAAAGGTCAACGATATATCTCATTACGAGAAGCTTGTATCGGACAGTAAAGAGGAAATTGAAAACTCTTTGCTTGAGAAGCAGCGCCTTGAAAACAGTATTGACGAAGTTGAAAAGGCTTGCAAAAACGCAGAGCTTGCTTTGGAAGAGGTAAAGACCGTCTTTGCGGATACGGCAGTAATATACAGCGATAAGAGAAGCGCTTATACGAATAAAACCGTTGAAAAAAACGATTTTCAAAGAGCTTATACCGAAGCTTTGGAAAAAAGGTCTAAGATTTCCGCTGATTTTGCACAGATAAAAGCTAATTTAGAAAATGCGAAACGCAACGCGGAAACAAGCGCGGAAGAGATCAACGGATACAGGGAACGCATTGCCGAATTGAACGACAAGTGTGAAAAAATTAAGCTGGATCTATCAGAGGCAAACAACGTGCTCTCAAAAGCCGAGGAAGAGTATTCGGCTTCATTAAACGAAGTTGCTGAGGCGGAAAACGAATTCTCTGAAGCTAAAGCTAAAAACGATGAGCTTGCTTTGAATATTGCTTCAATAAAGCAACAAAGAGAGAATTTAAAGCGCATGGAAGCGTTGCTTGAAGGGTATTCAGACAGCGTTAAAAACGTTATAAAAGCCGCAAATGAAGGAAAGATACTTTGTAAAAATAAAAAAGCGGTTTTACACGGCACCGTTTCTTCCGTGCTTAATACCGACGAGAAGTATGTGGTGGCTCTTGAAACCGCTTTGGCGGCTGCAGTACAGCACGTTATAGTTGATGACGAGGAAGATGCAAAGGCTTGTATCCGTTTCCTAAAGGAGACTGGCGGAGGAAGAGCGAGCTTTTTGCCCATAAGTACGGTAAGAGGTCCCCGTGCAGACACCGGTAAGATTTGCCATTTGAACGGATTTATCGGTGTTGGCTGTGATCTCTGCAAATACGACGATAAATTTAAAAACATTTTCACAAAGTTATTAGGCGAAACTATAGTTACCACAGATATTGACAGCGCCGCAAATATCGCAAGGGCTTGTAATTACAGATTGCGTATCGTTACTCTTGACGGTCAAGTTATACATCAAGGCGGTAGCTTTACCGGCGGTTCCGCTGCTAAGCGCGTTGGCATATTAACGCGAAGCATTGACATAGAGAGATTAGGTAATATAATCGAGACCAAGGAAAAAGAATATAAAAAAGCAATGGAAAAGCAAGTAGCTTTGAGCGAGGCGAGGGATGAGCTGCTTTCCAAATCAGAAACCATAAGCATAAAGGTTTCAGTTGCCAAAAGCAAAAGGGATAGCTTTTCCAACTCTCTCAACCTGGAGAATATGCGTCTTGAGGAAGAGAAGCGAAGATATAAGCATTTCACAGACAGCAGTGATGGAATCACTAAAGAGCTTCTCGTTCTTTCTTCTGACGCTGAAGCCAAAGGCAAAGAGTTGGCACTTGCTGAATCCGAAGCTGAAAATATATCGGCACAGCTTGCTGATTCAATAAAGGGTGCTGAAAATGCAGAAAAAGAAGCCAATGCCTTGAGCGAGGAGCTGAATAAAATCCGTATGCAGGTTATGGAAAAAGAGAATTCCTTGACCCGCCTTAAGGAAAAACACAGCTCTATTTCCGAGCGTTGCAAAAATATGGTCTTCAGAATAAGAGAGTGTGAGCTTTCAATAGAAAACGCTTTCAAACAAATCGAAAGCTGTAAATCCGAAATAGCTTTAATTGAAGACGAAGAAAAGGTTTATCACCGCAACAGAGAGTCGTTGCAAAAAGAAATAGAAACTCTAATTATAGGCCGAGAGGATAACGAAAAGCTTGCTAACGAATTAAGGCAAAAACTTAAGGATGCTCAAAACGAAAAGGAAGAAGCTTTCCGTTATCATACCACCTTGGAATCCAGAAGAAGCCTTCTGACAGGCGAATATGAAGACGTTTCCTCAAAGCTTTGGGATGAATACGAGCTTACATATTCCACGGCAATGCAATTCAGGTTGCCTGAGGAAAATATGAAAAAAGCGCCTTCAAGACTTAACAGTCTCAAAAATCAGATAAGGGCGATGGGTAATATAAACGTAAACGCGGTTGAGGAATACAAGGAAACCAAAGATCGTTACGATTTTTATACCGTACAAATCGACGACCTTAATAAAACGAGAAGAAGTCTTGATAATGCGATAGAAAAGCTTGAAGCCAATATGAAAAGCGAATTTTTGCATACGTTTGACGAAATCAACACCGCTTTTGGAGAAGTGTTTGCTGAGCTTTTCGGAGGCGGTACGGCCAAGTGTGTGCTTGAAGACGAAATGTTCCCCTTGACCTGCGGCATTGATATAATTATACGACCTCCGGGAAAGAGCGTTAAGAACATCAATTTGCTTTCCGGCGGTGAGCAAAGCTTTGCGGCGGTTGCCTTGTATCTTGCCTTGCAGAAGATAAACCCTGCGCCCTTCTGTATTTTTGACGAAATCGAGTCAGCCTTAGACGAGGTTAACGTAACGAGGTTGGCAAAATATATTAAGAAACATAGTGAATCTACCCAGTTTATAATGATAACGCATCGCAGAGGAACTATGGAAAACGCTGATGTGGTATATGGAATCACCATGAAGGAAAAAGGTGTTTCCGACTATATTAAGCTGGATATAAGGGCGCTTGAACAGAATATTGAGTACAAATAAAGGAGAAACTAATGGGATTTTTTGATAAACTAAAAAACGGATTAAAAAAGACGAAAAACGCATTGATGGGTAAAATAGACTCTCTGTTTTCGTCTTACGATAAAATAGACGACGATTTCTACGACGATCTTACAGACGTGCTTATAACGGCTGATTTGGGCGTTTCCACTGCCGATTACATCACCGAGCGCTTGAGAGAAGAAGTAAAGCAAAACAAAATTAAGACCGTTGACGAGGGCAAGCAGTTATTGCTTAAGATACTTGCAGAAACTGTTGGCGACGGTGGCGAGCTTAATCTTGGAACAAAGCCTTCCGTTATACTCGTTATCGGTGTGAATGGTGTTGGAAAGACCACTTCAATAGGCAAAATCGCTCTCGATTTAAAGAAACGCGGCAAAAAAGTCGTACTTGCCGCCGCGGATACCTTTAGGGCTGCCGCTATTGAACAGCTTGAGGTTTGGGCGGATAGAGACGGTGTTTCCATAGTTAAGCAAAGTGAGGGAGCAGATCCTGCCGCCGTAGTTTTCGATGCAATAAGTGCCGCAAAAAAACAGAGCGCAGACGTGCTTATAGTAGATACTGCGGGAAGATTGCACAACAAGAAGAATCTTATTGACGAGCTTGCAAAGATCAATAGAGTTATCGAAAGAGAGCTTGCGGGATGTTCAAAAGAAACCTTGTTGGTTTTGGATGCAGTAACGGGGCAGAATGCCTTAGTTCAAGCTAAAGAATTTGCCAAAGCCGCAAGTATTACGGGTATAGTGCTTACAAAGCTTGACGGTACCGCTAAAGGCGGCATAGTTTTGGCTATTAAGCGTGAGCTTGGAATCCCCGTGAAATATATCGGTGTCGGCGAAGGCGCGGAGGATTTACAGCCCTTCAACGGTGAGGAATTTGTAAAGGCGATGTTTGAGTGATGAAAACTGTTGTTATAGCTACCAATAACTCTCATAAACTGTCTGAGTTTAAACGCATATTTTTAAAAGAACAAGGCGCTGATTATAATATTTTATCCTTGGCGGACGTGGGCTTTGTTGGCGACATTGAAGAGAATGCTGATACTTTTGAAGGTAACTCTTTGCTTAAAGCCAAGGCGGTTTCAGAGTTTTCGGGATATTGTGCCATAGCAGATGACAGTGGTTTGCAAGTTGATTGCCTTGACGGTGCCCCCGGTGTATATTCTGCCAGATATGCAGGGGAAGGTGCGAGCTCAGCGCAATTGATTGAAAAGTTGCTTAACGAAATGGACGGGGTAACGGAAGATAACCGCGGTGCACGTTTTGTTTCTGTGATGTGTGCGTATTTTCCCGATGGAAGAAGTATTTTTGCCGAGGGCGTGTGCGAAGGAAGCATTCTTTTTAGCTCCGCAGGTGATAACGGTTTTGGTTATGATCCCGTGTTTTATTACAAGCCTTTCGATAAGACCTTCGCGCAAATGACGGCTGAAGAAAAGAATTCAATCAGTCACAGAGCGTTGGCAACCGAAAACCTGTTAAAAAAACTTGAAGCTTTTGATGAAAGCAATTTTATTCCGCTAAAGCTTGAAAAAGTTGTAAAATAATGCTAATATAATTATACATTATGTAAAACGAGGAGGGTAACTGATGTCCAAGCTTAAAATGATTTGGAACGAGATTGTCGATATGATAACGTCGGTTGAGTTTTCGCCGTTTAATGATATAATCGACATCTTGTTGGTTACGGCAATTATATATTTAACTTTTAAGTTTTTAAGAGACAGAAGAGCCGGTAAACTTGCCGCAGGTGTTATCCTTTTCTTCGTGGTGTTTGTGATAAGCGACGTATTGGAGCTAAGGGCGCTTAACTTCTTGTTGAAATCCATAACACAAGCAGGTCTTGTTGCTCTCGTTATTGTTTTTCAGCCCGAGCTCAGAAGCGTGCTTGAAAAAGTTGGTACAGGTTCAATAAAGAAAATCAAGGGCATGTTTTCAGGCGTTGCAATGAAAGAGGTTGTAGAAGGGGTTCAGGAGATCAGGAAGGCTACTGAAAATCTTGCCGCTACCAAAACGGGCGCGCTCATGGTTTTTGAGTGTGAAACTAAGCTTGGTGACGTTATTAAGAGCGGCACCGTAATTGATTCTGAGATAAGCTCAATGCTTATTGGCAATATTTTCTACAACAAAGCTCCCTTGCATGATGGTGCTTTGCTTATCAGAAATAACCGTTTATATGCCGCAGGTTGCTTTTTGCCTCTATCACAAAACCAAAATATCGTTAAGGAATTAGGTACCAGACATAGAGCCGCAATCGGTATAAGCGAAGTTAGCGATGCGGTCGTAATAGTCGTTTCTGAGGAAACGGGTATAATATCCGTGGCAAGGGACGGTAAGCTTGAGAGAGGTCTTTCGGGTGCCACTTTAGAAAGACTGCTGCTCGATTTGCTCCTTACCGAAAACGGTACGAGGTTCGGACGCCGCAACAAGGAGAACGATAATGAAGACGAAAAATAATACAGTCGCTAACGACAATCCGAGAAATAATATAAAAAACAACCGCTGGTCTGTAATCGGATACGTTGCCATTGCTTTTGCTTGTGCTGTTGCTTTGTGGTTTTACGTTGCTGATTATGACAGAATTATCGAAAAAGATATTTCCAACGTGCCCGTGGAGCTTGTTTTGCCTGCCGATGAAAGCTTATCGGTAGAATCGGGCATGGATAACTACATTACCGTAAAAGTGTCAGGAAAAAAAGCGGACGTGATGGATATGACCGCAGATGATTTGCGTGCATACGTTGATGCATCCGGTGTTAAGGATGAAACAGACAGAGCTTTTGACGTACAAGTAGACGTATTGCGCGAGGGTATAAGCGTAATCAATACAAGAGATATTCCCAGCGTTACTGTCGTTCTCGTAAAGCCGACGGTAAAAAATATTTTGGTTGTTGCAGATATTGATTATACAATTGACGAGCCTAATTATATCCGCACCACATGCGCGCCTCAGTACGTTACCGTTAAGGGGTCTGCAAACCTCGTTAACAGTATTTCAGCGGCTGAGGTTAGTACTAACGTTGGTAAGATTGAAGGTAATATTTCTACCTACGGGAAAATAGTTTTGAAGGATGAGTCCGGTAATATTATACCTCAAACGTATTTAACGATGGACGAAACCGATGCAACGGTTTATATCGATGCATATACAAAAAAGGAATTGCCCATAGAGGTTGAGTTTACGGGCGGTGTTTACGACGTTAATACGGCGGGCGCAGAGATACTTTGCGTGCCTGATAAAGTAACTGTAAACGGTCCTTTAAAGAGCCTACAGAACAGGGATAGCGTAGTAATAGAGATCGATGAAAAAGAAATCGAAGATTCCGATTATTTAGGTGTATTTTCCTTGCCCGATCTTTCCGAACACGTTAATATAAGCTACGAGGACGGAGTTAAAGACGTGGAGGTTTCAATTACTCAAAACCAAATCACCTCTACCGTTGTAACCGTTCATACGGAAAGTGTTGTTGTAGAGAATTACGAAGGTTACGACGTCGTAATTAAGGAAATCTCTGTTAACGAAGGTGAAGGTTCTGAAACCGCACAGGTGTTATTCAGAGGCTTTTATGAAAGCATACGTACCCTCACGGAGCAGAAGCTTGAGTTGTCCTTTGATTTGATGGATGCTTTAATGGGGCTTGAGGTAGAAGTTGGTGTTGAAACTATGACTTTGAGCATGGTTCCCGTTAAGATTGGTTACAGCGGTTTGACCGGAGTATTTACAACCGATGAGATTTTTGTAACCGTAGAAATAACACCAAGCGAGGGTGGCACTTCAACTGCCACGGTACCTTCGGCATGAGAGCTGACGGGGTTGTAGTTTCCCTTGATGGGGATTTAGCGACTGTTTCCGTCGTTCAGCAGTCTGCCTGCGCCGGTTGCGGAGCAAATTGCGCTAATTGCCATAAAAAAGTTACCCATGAGATAACTTTAAAAAATGATATATCCGCTTCCGTTGGAGAAAGCGTATGGGTAGAAAGTTCAGGCTTCAGAATTTTACTTTTATGCCTGGTCTTGTTTATCATTCCTCCGATTTTAGCGGGTGTTTGTTGTGCTTTCCTTATGGATAACGTATCAACCGCTGTTTTGACGGTTTTTACTATAGGCATTGCCGTCGTGAGCTTTGTAATTTTGTATTTGACGATAGGCAAAAAGATAGTAGTCGGGAACAGTTATCGACTGGTAAAAAAGTATTGATGATTGGATGAAGAGTTAAGTGAACACACAATGGATCGTAAAAACGGCTGATTTTGATAAAGCGTCGGTAATTTGCCAAGAGCTTGGTTTATTGCCTTTAACAGCGCGTTTGCTTTGTTCAAGAGGACAAGATACTCCTGAAAAAGCAAAAGCCTTTTTGGAATGCAATTATAATTGTAAATATAACCCTTTCCTGTTAAAGGATATGGATAAAGCCGTTGAAAGAATCAGACGTGCCATCACAAACAAAGAACGGGTTTGTATATACGGTGACTACGACGTTGACGGCGTTACCGCAACTACCATTCTGTACGTGTATCTTACCGAACAAGGTGTGGATTGTGATTATTTTATACCCGGAAGACTGGAGGACGGTTACGGACTTAATAAAAAAGCTATTTCTAATCTCGGTGGGAAAACGGATTTAATAATAACCGTTGATACCGGCATAACCGCCGTGGAGGAAACGGAGTACGCTTCCTCTTTGGGTATTGACATGGTAATAACCGACCATCACAGCTGTCGTGACGTTTTACCCAACGCTTGTGCGGTGGTTAACCCACACAGAGAAGACTGCGAATACCCCTTTAAGCATTTGGCGGGGGTTGGCGTGGTTTATAAATTGCTTTCTGCTTTGGAAGGTGACACTGATAAGATTATAGACCGATTTGGCGATATAATCGCCATCGGTACCATAGCCGACGTAATGCCTATCGTTGACGAAAATCGTTACATAACCGCTTTAGGTATAAAAAAGCTTCAAAACACAAGCAATTTAGGGCTAAAGGCTCTAATGGCAAAGTGTAATATAAATACTGCAGAAAATAAAAAAGTTAATTCCATAAGCATCGGGTTTACAATATCTCCCCGTATTAACGCGGCGGGTCGGATAAAAAATGCCAAAAGTGCTGTAGAGCTCTTGTTATCCAAAGATGAAGCATTGGCAGATGCTTTGGCAGAAGAGCTTTGCGCTATCAACAAGGAACGTCAAAACACTGAGCAGAAAATATATGAAGAGGTGCAAAAGCAAATCGAAGCTTATAAGGACGATAACGTTTACGTTTTAAGCTCCGACGGTTGGCATCAAGGCGTAATTGGTGTGGTTGCTTCAAGACTTACCGAGAGATACGGACAGCCTTCGATTTTGTTCAGCTTTGATGGTGACGTAGGCAAGGGAAGCGGAAGAAGCATAAAAGGCTTTTCTATGTTGGATGCACTTAAGGTTTGCGATGGCTTATTAGAAGAATACGGCGGGCACGAGTTGGCAGCGGGTCTTACCATAAACAGAGAAAATCTTGACGCTTTTCGTGCTAAAATCAATGAGTATGCATTTGAGAAGGTAAAGTCTGCAAAGGATTCGTCCTTTGTGGAAGCAGATTGCGAGATTTTTGCAAACGAAATAACTTTAAAACAAGCCTACGAGATTTCAAGACTTGAGCCTTTTGGTTTGCAAAATCCCGTACCGTTGCTTTTGTTGAGAGATGCTTGTATTTGTGAGATTACTCCCTTAGCTTCCGGTAAGCACGTAAGACTTACTTTAGAGTGCGAAGGACTCTCAAAAAAAATAACCGCAATTTATTTCAATATGAGATATAGCGAGTTTTCGTTTAGATTGGGCGACAGATGTGATTTGCTTACTACCTTGGAGGTTAATGAGTTTAGAGGTGTAAGCGAAGCAAAACTGTACATTAAGAAGATGCGTTTCAGCAGTGCCGCAGAAGAAGAGTTCGAAGAACAGTTGAGCTATTATAAGGCGGCTACGGACGTTGAAAATCACGTGGATTTACCTAAGGAATCCATACCTTCGTTGAACCAATTCAGAGCATTGTTCAGACTTTTAAAACGGGAGCTTGGTGAATCAAGAAAGAAGCTGTCCTTCAGCTATATACAGCGTACGATAAAGGAAACCGAGGATAAAGAGGGAATTTGTCTTTGCTCTTTGCATATAATATTCGATGTGCTGAGAGAAAGCAATCTTGCCGAGTGGAGCATTTCCGACGACGGAAGTGTGATTGACGTAAGACTGTTGCCGTTTAAGGGAAAAGTTAACCTGGATAATTCACCGTTACTTTTGCGAATCAAATCGAATCATAAATTTTATTGATTGTGAGGTGGGCGAAATTGTTGAGAAATATTGACGAGTTGTTGGCATTGATAAAAGATAAATCGTATTTAGATGCTGAAAAGATTGTAAAAGCATATAATTTCGCCGATCAACTTCACACGGGACAGTTGCGCCGTTCGGGGGATCCATATATAACCCATCCGCTTTCAGTGGCTGAAATCGTCGTTGAATTACAGCTTGATACGGATTCCATTTGCGCGGCTCTTCTCCACGATACCGTAGAGGATTGTTCCGACAAGATGGATAACATCCTGTTAAAGATAAAAAAAGAGTTTGGTAACGATGTTGCCGATATCGTGGATGGGATTACGAAGCTTGTACACATAACCTTTGATGATAAAGAAAAAGAAAACGTAGAAAATCTGCGTAAAATGTTTTTGGCAATGTCAAAGGATCTGCGCGTAATATTTGTTAAGTTGGCTGACCGACTTCACAATATGCGAACCCTTGATTTTAAAAGCGAGGACAAACAGCGCTCCATCGCTTTGGAAACTATGCATATTTACGCGCCTCTTGCCCACCGTTTGGGTATCCAAAAAATTAAGCAGGAGCTGGAAAATCTATCGCTTAAGTATCTGGACCCCGTAGGCTATGAGGAAGTAAAAAACGACATTGATCGCAGATACGGCGAGAACATAGACTTTCTCAACCGCGCACGACTGATGGTTGAAGAAAACCTAATGGCATATAATATAAAGTACCACCTTGAAGGTCGCGTAAAATCAATATTTAGCATATACAAGAAGATGTTTAATCAAGGCAAAAGCTTTGATGAAATTTATGATTTTTACGCAATGCGTATTATCGTTGATACAGAACTGGAGTGTTATGCCGCATTGGGCACGATACACGAGCAGTTCAAAAGCATTCCCAACAGATTTAAGGACTATATTTCAAATCCCAAACCCAATATGTATCGTTCTTTGCATACTACCGTTATGGGCAGGGAGGGTATCCCCTTTGAAGTGCAGATCAGAACGTGGGATATGCATACCGTTGCTGAGTACGGTCTTGCCGCTCATTGGAAGTACAAGGTTGGTGAGCAGGCTCGAAAAGATATGGATGATAAGCTTTATTGGATTCGCACGCTTCTTGAATCCGATAGGGGATTAAACGACCCCGACGAGCTTATAGGTCCTTTGAAGGTGGATTTGTTCGAGGACGAAATATTTGTCTTCACTCCCAAGGGTGACGTAGTAAACCTGCCTTGTGACAGTACCCCCATTGACTTTGCCTACGCTATCCATTCTGCGGTAGGAAACAAGATGGTAGGCGCCAAAATCAACGGTAATATCGTGCCTATAGACTGTAAGCTCCAAACCGGACAAATCGTTGAGGTCTTGACGTCTACCGCTTCAAAAGGTCCCAGCAGAGATTGGCTTAAAATCGTCAGGACCAGCGAAGCAAGAAACAAGATCAGGCAATATTATAAAAAAGAAAAACGCAGTGAAAACATTACTCTCGGCAAGATGGAAATCGACAGAGAGATCAAACGCTACGGAAAAGCTTTCTCGGAAGCTCAGAAGAACGAGATTGTCGGCAATATTGCCACGAGAATCGGTCTCAACGATGCTGATGATCTCTATAACAATATAGGCTACGGCGGTCTTACGGTTTCGAAGATCTCCATGAAGCTCAGAGATGAATTTGAGCGCGTAATTAACCCCGACAGCACAAACGACAATAGTAAAAAGCCTCAGCTTCAACGTTCTACAAAGCTTTATTCCGATTCTCAAAGCGTAATTATAGATAACGTAGACAGCTGTGAGGTAAAGTATGCAAAATGCTGTAGCCCCATACCGGGTGATACTATAATAGGCTTTATTACAAAAGGCCACGGGGTTTCAGTGCATAAATACGATTGTCCCAATGCGGTTGCGGGCATGAACGACCCCGAACAGGCTGATAGATGGATAGTTGCTTCTTGGAACGAAAGGGCCGTTTCACCTGAGAAACATACAGGAAACTATGATGCTATAATTACGGTGTACGCTTCGTTCAGTAAGTCTTTATTGGCAGACGTTACTTTGGCATTAACGGATATGAACGTTTCCGTAAGTACGATTTCCGTTTTCAGAAAAGCCGATGCTTGTACGGTCGAAGCGTCCATAAAGTGCAGTAATATCGAACACTTGCGTTCAATTATGGCAGGACTTAAAAGACTTAAAAACGTTACAGACGTTGTAAGAGGTGCTTAAATGAGAGCTGTTGTTCAAAGAGTGAATTTTGCTTCCGTTACCGTTAACGGTGAGGTGATTTCTCAAATCGACAAGGGACTTCTTGTTTTTCTCGGAATCAACAAGGAGGACACGAAAGAGGTTGCCGAAAAACTAGCGCGCAAGGTTGCGGGAATAAGAATTTTCAGCGACGCTAATGATAAGATGTCACTGTCTGTTTCCGACGTAGGCGGTAAGATTCTTCTCGTATCCAATTTTACTTTGTACGGCAACGTTAAACACGGTTACCGTCCTGAATTTTTAAGATCGGCAGGTGCCGCGGTGGCAGAGCCGCTTTACGAATACGTTATGTCGTTGATCAACAATACGGTAGAGTGCAAAGGCGGCGCGTTCGGTGAGGACATGTTAGTGGTTGCACACAACGACGGCCCCGTAACCGTTATTGTGGATACTGATGAGATGTAGTTATGGTTTTATGCATTGATAACAGAACTGATTATTTGAATAATTATCATTTCCAAACCTTGTGTATGCTTTATTTCCCCGGCGAAAAATTTCCTCCGGGGCTTACTGAGGCGGAAAATAAGGCATATTTTCTTTTGGAAGAAAATGATAGAGTTATACACGCAAAGGTTACTTTGTGCTCCGGAAATAAGCGCACGGAGGGCGAAGCTTCTTTTGGGTATGATAGCTTTTCAATACCCGCAGACGGCACTTTTACGGCACAGGCCGCGGTTGGCGTTGCCTATCTCGATGCAGGGTATAAGCTTTTTGGATTTTTGCCCCCTTGGGGTTATTTGACCGGTTTAAGACCTGTTAAAAGGGCGAGGTATTATCTTGATAAAGGCTATACCAACGATGATGTGATGCGCCTTTTTGTTGAGGACTATAAAGTTTTTGAGGAAAAGGCGAAGCTCAGCCTTGAGATAGCTGAAACAGAAGCAAAAATGTTGAAGCCTTATAACGGAAGCGATTGCTGTCTTTATATTGCCATACCGTTTTGTCCTACCCGTTGCGAATATTGCTCGTTTGTTTCGTATAGCAACGATAAGCTGTTTAAGACTATACCCGATTATTTGGACAGATTGGACGAGGATTTATGCCGCACTGCCGAAATTATAAAGGCGACGGGTTTTACTTTGCGTTCCATATATATCGGAGGTGGCACACCTTCAGTTTTGAACGAATCGCAAATCGGAAGAATTCTTGACCGAGTTACCGGAGATTTTGATTTAAGTAAAGTAAATGAGTTCACTTTTGAATCGGGTCGCCCCGATACCACCACTGCTTCAAAGCTTGCGCTTGTTAAAAGCTATGGCGTTGACAGAGTGAGCATTAACCCTCAAACAACGAGAGACGACGTGCTTCGCAGAATCGGAAGAGGGCATACGGTTAAGCAATTCTTTGATGCTGCCGATGCTGCAATCAGCGTAGGTTTCAAATCTATAAACGGTGATTTGATTGCAGGGTTACCCGGAGATGATTACGACGGCTTTTGTAACAGCCTTGAAGATTTGATAAAACTTGAATTTAATAATATTACGGTACATACTCTGTCCGTGAAGAATGCGGCACCTATGCGTTTTGACGAGTTGGGTATATACGATGCAGACGGTGTGAATGCGCGAAGATGCGTTTCCCATGCATACAAGCGTTTGGGAGAAGCAGGGCTTAAACCGTACTATTTGTACAGGCAGAAGCATACCATCGGCAATGCTGAAAACGTAGGATACGCCGTGCTCGGTACCGAGTGTGATTATAACGTTTTGATGATGGAAGAAACGAACACTGTATTTGCTTGCGGCTCGTCTGCCATTACTAAGCTTGTTTCTTCCGATGGAAGCGTAATAGAACGAATCGCTTTCCCAAAGTATCCCTTTGAGTATCTCTCTGCACCTAAGGGTATTGGTGAGGAGAAGATAAGGATGTTTTTTAATGGTGATAAAGATGGAGAGATATTACACTGATTTAAAACAGGCTTTTGCTGATGATGAAGCGAATTACGAAAAAGCAGTTTTTGATGCCGCAATGGATATTTTAAACAAACCTTCGGTAAAGATGGTTTTTGTTACGGGCGGGTCTTGTGCGGGTAAAACTCCAACTACGGAGAGATTGGCACACTACCTTTCCGAACACGGCAGAAAGACTGAGCTTATTTCGCTGGATGATTTTTATCGCAATCCTGAAGACGCTATCTATAATTCGGACGGAAGTCCCGATTATGAATCGCCCGAAAGCCTCGATTTGGAGCTTTTGCATAAATGCTTTACCGCTCTGTGCGACGGCAAAACCGCTTTGATGCCAAAGTTTTTGTTTAAAGAAAAAAGACGGAGCCATACCTATACGGAAATGAGCCTTGAAGCTGACGAGGTTTGCATCGTAGAGGGCTTGCACGCTCTTAATCCCGAAGTGTGCGGAAATTATATTGCTGAAGAAAAAACGTTTAAAGTTTATTTGGATGCAATAACCGACCTTTATCCCGAACCGAGATTGCTTAGGCGAATCGTACGCGACTACTACAAGCGCGGAACTAACGCGAACGACACTTTTGATATGTGGGATAACGTAGAGGACGGTACCAAAAAATATATTCTCCCTTATAAAGACAGAGCAGATGCAGTTATAAACACTTATATTCCGTATGAGCGTTTCGTAATGAGGGACGAGGCTCTGCGAATTTTGGGCGAGGTTCCCAACGATAGTCCGTATAAGGCAAAGGCAGACGAATTGATAGATATGCTTAAGCCCTTGCCGTCTTTGCCTAAAGATGAAATTTCGCCTGACTCGTTTATGAGAGAGTTTTTGATGTTAAGGACTAAAGAATAATGACACAAAGAAGCAACAAAAGCTTCCTTGTTGAAGCTTCGATTATATCAATTTCAAATTTTGCGGTTAAAATTATAGGGGTGCTTTTCAGCATCCCTTTAAGCAATTTGTTGGATAGCGGTATGGACGTTTTCAACGCCGCTTATTCCGTTTATGCAATGCTATATATGATTTCGACCGCCGGCTTGCCCGTAGCAACTTCCCGGCTTGTGGCGGCATCCGCAAAAAGAGGGCGCGCTTATGAGGTTGCCAGGATTTATAAGCTCTGCCTTTGGATGTTCGGTGCGGTGGGATTCGTCTTCTTTGGAGCAATGTTTATCTTTGCAGATAAAATAGCTTTATGGACAGCCCATTATGATAGCGTTTACGCTATGAGGGTAATAGCGCCTACCTTGTTCTTTATTTGCATCGTTTCTGCTATCAGAGGCTATTTGCAAGGTTTAAGAAACATGGTACCTACCGCCGTTTCTCAATTTATAGAAGCGTTTTTTAAGCTTACCATAGGTTTGGGTATGGCTTACTGGTCTCATAGCAGAGGTGATTCTCAAGCGGTGCAAGCCGCATATGCCGTTTTGGGTATTACCGTTGGCGTTTTTGTGGGCATGATATATCTTGTTATTTATAAGCGTGTTTCCAAAAAGGTTGTTACATCCCTTACCGATACGGGTAGCGAAAGCACAAAGCTGTTAATCAATAAGCTTGTTAAGGTAGCTATTCCCGTTACAGTTACCAGTTCTGCTTTGTACCTATCACATTTTGCCGATACTATAATTGTAAAAAAAGCCTTGATTGGTACCGGATTTTCCGAGAAGTCGGCAGGGCTTATGTACGGTGCATACACCACTTTGGCAACCAAGCTTGCGGATCTGTTGCCTTCAACGTTTGTTTTCCCCATAGCGGTAAGCATTCTTCCCGCTATTTCTGGTGCATTGGCTGCTAAAAATGAAGCTGAGGCTAAGGATTATATACACTCTTCCATGCGAATAAGCGGTATTATCGCATTGCCTTGTTCCGCATTGCTTTTCGTGCTTTCAAGACCGCTTATTTGCGTATTGTTTGGGAGCGGGTGGGGGAGTACAATATCGTTGCTTAACGGTAACAGCATAGAACCCGTGGATTTGGCGGCAAAGGGACTTTCGATTCTTGCTGTCGGTATATTTTTCATTTCTTTGGTGTCAACTACGAACGCATTACTTCAAGCAATCGGCAAGGCGTATTTTCCTATGCTTTCGGTGACGGTCGGCGCCCTGTCGCTAATTCTATGTGATTTAGTTTTGGTTAGAAATAATAGCATACATATATACGGAGCCCCGATAGGAACCTTGGTTTGCTACATCGTTGCTTATTCACTTAATTTGGTGTTTCTGAAAAAGGCGGGTGTTAATAATCTTTCTCCCATAAGATTGTTCTTAAAACCTATGACAAGCGCTGTTGTTTCCGGCGGTGTGTGTTATGCGATTTATACGCTGTGCACGATTTTTATTAAGGGCGACGGTAGAGGTGCAAACTTATTAGTTCTTTTCATAAGCGGTATTTTCGGTATCTTAACATATGTCGTTTCCATGCTGGTTTTAAAAGGAATTACCGAAAAAGAAGTAAGGCTGTTACCTATGGGTAATCGCATAGCCGATTTTCTTATCAGAAGAAAATTGTTAAAGTAGAGGTTGATTAACATGATAAATTTTGATTTTGATAAAACGGTTTCTGAGCTTAACGGTAAGGATAAATTTACTTTTGATGATTTCAGACTTTTGGTGGAAGTTCTGCGCCACGAAAGAGGCTGTCCCTGGGATAGGGAACAAACACATCAAAGTATAAGAAAAAATATGATCGAAGAAGCGTATGAGGCGGCAGAGGCTATCGATTTAAACGATTCCAAACTCTTGTGTGAGGAATTGGGAGATGTTATGCTTCAAACCTTGCTTCATTCAAGTATATCTTCCGCAAATGGAGGCTTTGACGTTGACGACGTCATTACCGGCATTTGCAAAAAGTTGATTGTAAGACATCCCCACGTTTTTGGTGAGGTTTCTGTAAGCGGTACGGGGGAAGTCCTTTCAAATTGGGAAGCAATAAAACAAGCCACAAAGGGTAATAAGACCGCTACGGAAAGTATCGAATCTATTTCTTCGGCTTTACCCGCACTCGTTCGTGCGCATAAAATCGGACAAAAAGCCGCAAAACATAATTTTGATTTCGCAAATGCCACCGATTCCTTAGATAAAGTTGGGGAAGAAGTAAAAGAGTTGCGGGAAGCTATAGTCGAGGGTGACTTTAACCATACCGAAGAAGAGGTTGGAGATCTGCTTTTGGCTGTTGTCAACACAGCAAGACTTTTAGGCATTGATTCTGAAGAGGCTCTTCACAAAGCTAACCAAAAATTCTTCAATCGATTCGCCTTGGTCGAAAAATCAGCGCTTTCGGACGGTGGTGCGCTAAAGGATAAAACCCCATCCGAGATGCTTGAACTATGGGAAAAAGCAAAACAAATGGCAAAAAATGCGTAAATTTCGCACACTTTTTTGTTATTAGGTATTGAATTATAGGTTTATTAGTGTTATAATACTCACAATAATATATATTAAGGAGAAATGAGATGAACAAGTCTAATCTTATCGAAAATGTTGCAGCAGCAGCTGGTATCAAGAAGAAGGAAGCTGAAGCTGCAGTTAATTCTGTTTTTGCTTCTCTTCAAACAGCATTAAGCGAAGGCGACAAGGTTCAGATTGCCGGCTTTGGTACATTCAAGGTTAAGGAAAGAAAAGAAAGAACGGGTAAGAACCCTAAGACCGGCGAAGCTATCGTTATCCCCGCTTCCAAGGCCCCTGCTTTTGTTCCCGCAAAATGCTTTAAGGAATCTGTTAACAAGTAATTTTTGAAATTTTGGAGGCTTTTGCTTTGCGTCTTGACAAGTTTTTAAAGGTATCACGAATAATCAAACGGCGTACTGTTGCTAACGAGGCTTGTGATAACTCTTACGTAACTGTCAACGGTGCCGCCGCAAAAGCCTCTCGCATTTTAAAAATAGGCGATATTGTCGAGGTTGCTTTCGGTAACAGAGTTTTGAAGTTTAAGGTTTTATCGTTAGCTGAACACGTATCCAAGAACGATGCATCGTCGATGTATGAGATAATGTAATATTTTAGTAATAACCGGCATATCTTTTGATAGGTAATTATTAAGGGGTGTGCTTTATGGCTGAAAATAAGGTCAATTCTTCTGCCGTGCTTACGGGGAGATCTTTTCTGTCGCTGACAGGGATAAACGAGGTTATTAGCTTCGATGAATCGTTGGTGAGTCTTGATTCACAGGGAACCGTTTTATCGATAAGCGGTCAAGGACTTTCGATAGTTAAACTGTCTTTGGAAAGCGGCGAACTTTCTGTTTCCGGGAGAATAGACGCCATCATATATACGGACGATGAGCCAAAAAAAGGTTTTTTGGCAAAGCTTTTCAGTTAAATGTGGTTGTTTCTGGAAGTGCAACGCGGATTGGCATTTCTTGATGCTTGCGCATGGGGATTTGCAATCGGTTTAATTTATGATGTGTTTCGTATATCGCGGGTTATATATGCAGGCGGAAAAATTAAGCAGTTTTTTGAGGATTTTTTGTTTTGCATAATGGCGGCGTGCGTTTTTACGGTTTGCTGTTTCAACATTAGCTTGGGTATCGTTCGGATGTTTATTGCATTCGGTGTTTTATTTGGCTTTTTTGTGTATAGGTTTACTTTGGGTATATTTAGTGTAAAGCTTGCAAAATTGTTAAAAGCCTTGATTTTACCGCATTTATTATCATTAAAGAATGGTATAAGGCGCACATGCTTTAAGATTGGTGCTAATTTGTACACAAATCGATGCAAGAAAAAGATTTTAAATTTTACTAAAAATGTGTAGATGTTAGTTTTGGAGAGATTATGGAGAAAAAGAAAAATTCCATTGTTCGTATCACGGTTTATTGTCTGATAGTGGTATTTCTTATTGCGATTATTAATTTACAAATAAATATGAATGAGCTTAGAGATACCATCGACAAGCAAGACGAACAGATAGTCGGAATTGAAGATGATATAGCTGAATACAACATAATGCTCACCGAAGAAAAAGATGATGATTATTATGAGCGACGTGCAAGAGAACTTAATTATCATTTTAGGAATGAGATAATTTTCTATAACGATTTTGCAGAATAAGGGCAGCGGCTAACCGCTGCTTTATTTTTTTAGGCTCTTTGTCAATAGTTGGGGTAAAAGAAGTTAAAACAGAAAATGAAACGAAATAGAATGCAAGCAGTTGTTAAAAGACGACTGCTTGTATTTTTTGATGAGAAAACATATGTAAAATGCGCTTTCTAAAACGAATAAA
>JAFQHW010000028.1 GCA_017397805.1 Clostridia bacterium
CAAAACACTTCGCAATTGGTTTACCGGCATTGTTAATTCTTTTTCTTCTCCTTTTACCAACGGTTTTACCGAGGGCTGCAATAACAAAATCAAGGTTCTTAAGCGCAATGCTTATGGATACTCTAACTTTATTCGTTTTAGGAAGCGCATTTTACATATGTTTTCTCATCAAAAAATACAAGCAGTCGTCTTTTAACAACTGCTTGCATTCTATTTCGTTTTATTTTCTGTTTTAACTTCTTTTACCCCAACTATTGACAAAGAGCCTAAATAATAAGGACAGAGAACTTAAAAATTCTCTGTCCTTTATTTTACGGAAATTATTCGTTATAGGAACATATCTTCTCGTGCATTGCAAAAACTTCGGAAGAAACTTCGTTCATAAAGCTTTGGGTGTTAATGCCGATATAATCCGTAAGTATGGTCAAAAAGTAAGGCCTGTCCTCATAAAACACTATCGCCGCATCGTTGGAAGCGTTGATATCCATACCGTATTTATGGGCAACCTCATACATACTCTCACCGTCAGCGCCTTTAGGAAGACCGCCTTTTATAAACTTGTTCTCGTTAGCTTCAAGCAATAAGCTTACGTACCATTGATAATTTTCGTCACCGTTCTTGTAACGGTCGTAAATCTCCTTCCAGCATTCAGCAACGCCCCTTGCGTTCAGCCAATTACAGCCTTCGTACTCAAACTTGGTGCCGTAGCGCTTATCTGCCCAATCCATGATATCCCAATAGGAGCGCACGTAAACCTGAAGCATATTATATCCCGTGTTGTCACTGTGCCACACCACGTATTCTATGATCTCTTTAAGGGATAGCTTATCACCAAACTCATAGTCGTAAGGAATCTTGGTAGTACCACCCTTTTTGTTCCCTGCGGTGTAGGTGTACATATTATCGTAGCTTACCTGACCGTTTTCGATCATCTCAAATATCATCATAAGATATTCAGCTTTGATAAGGCTTGCACCGGCAAACATTCTGTCGGGATTATAGGTTATGGAAAGACCCGTTTCCAGATCCACGTAGTAAAGGGCACAAGCGTAGGGTGCGTTGTCAAGGGTTTCACGGAAGGCGGCAGTAAAGCTTTCGTCTATCATGTCGGGAAGCAGTATATCGCTGTTTCCGTCAGGCATTATGGTAGTCATAACGGGCGGTGCATAGCTTGCTTCTTCTTTAACGGAGCTTTCTCCGCTTTCCTTTACTGTTTCCTTGTTGCACCCGCAAAAGGGTACGCACAAGGCAAGACATAACACAAACGCTAATATTCGTCTAAGCATAAAACTCACCCTTAAACCTTCAAGAACAAGTCCATAAGCTTGTAGCCGTCCTCAAGATATACGCCGCCCTCATATCCGCTTTTTTCGTCGTATATCTCAATATTGCCCTTGCGCTTCTGATTGCTCTTGTAGATAACGAAGGGAACGGCGTCCAAGGTGTGCGTTCTTGCGGAGATGGGCGTAGGATGGTCGGGGGTAAGCAGAATCTTGTAATGCTCGCCTGCCTTGTCCAACTCTTGCATCATATATCCCAAAATCTCGCTGTCGATAAGCTCAATGGACTTAACCTTGTTGTCCGCTTCACCTCTGTGACCGCATTCATCGGGCGCTTCCACGTGGATGTACACTAAATCCTTGCCGTTCATCAGCTCTCTTAGTGCCACGTCCGCCTTGCCCTTGAAGTTGGTGTCGATGTTGCCGGTAGCACCCTCAACCTCAGGCGCATCCATGCCGGCACAAAGTCCTATACCCTTTATAAGGTCTACCGCGCAAACCACGGACGCATCAAGTCCCGTCATATCCTTAAAGGAGGGAAGTGCGGGCTTCTTACCGGGGCTCCACAGCCACAAAGAATTAGCCTTCTTTTTGCCTGCGGCGGCACGCTTTACGTTAAGGGGATGGTTGTTAAGGAATTCAAAGCTTTCCTTCATAAGCTTTAAGAAGGGACGGCTGGTATCCTTGGTAGGAAGATACGCCTTTATGCTTTCGCCTAAAATATCGTGAGGACGGGAGAAGTCGTAAAAAGGTGGGCAATTCTTCCAGATAAGACAGTGACGGTAGCTTATGCCCGCATACAGCCTGAATACGTCGTTGGCAAAATGCTTATTCAAATCTTCGATAAGAATCCTTGCCTCCTCGGTGGGAATCTCGTCAGAGGAGTGGTCAAGCATAATTTTTTCTTCATACGGCTCGCCTAAATCGGAAAGAGCTACTAAATTAGCGCGGATAGCCGTTTCATCCTCAGCCATATTTATACCCATGCTAACCGCCTCAAGAGGGGAGCGACCTTTGGAGTAGATTTCGGGGTTATAACCCATAAGTGCCAAATTTGCCGTGTCACTCTCAGGGGTCATACTGCGGGGCACGGTAAAAGCTCTGCCGTTTATGCCCATAGAAGCAATATAGTTCATATTAGGCTTGTTTGCCGCCGCCATGGGGGTTTTGCCGCCCAACTCAGCAATGGGAAGGTCGGGCATTCCGTCACCTACAAGTATAATATATTTCATAAAAACCGCTTTCTTTAAGTGTTTGGCTTAAAGAACAACTCCTTTCATTATATTCCGAGGTTATTATATCACTTTTTATTCCCCATTTCAATAAATTTCCTAAAGTTTTTCCGTTTAAACTAATTGACTTTAGGAGTAGTGTGTTATATAATTAAGAAGAATTAAAAGGCGACATCAGCGCCTTGACAAGTATTGCCTAGAAAATAGGCTTCTACCTTGAGGACCGAGAATGACAGCAACGGAAAAAGTGTTTTTAAAAGCATACGCCGCCGCTTTGGCGGGCAAGGATTGTACCGCAAGCTTCACAGACGTTAAATCTGAGGAGCTTTTCAGTCTTGCCAAAAACCACGGCGCGGCAAACGTAATTTACTATTCCTTGTGTCATGACGAAGTGCCCGAGGACTTACGCGAAATGCTTAAAAAAGAGCACGAGCAGTCCGTTAAGCGTGACGAAGTCCGTCAAGAGGAGGAAAGGCGCGTTTTTGCCGCTTTTGATAAGGCGGATATAAACTATTTGCCCCTAAAGGGCAGTGTTTTGCGTATGTATTATCCTTATACCGATATGCGTTATATGGACGATACGGACGTGATGATAGACGTTTTTTTGCGTAAAGAAGCCAAGGCTGTTATGGAAAGCTGCGGATACAGCAAGGTTTCCTCCGGCAGCGGCAGGGAAGTTTATGAAAACGGTGACGGTAATATATTCAAGCTCCATTTGAAGTCTGCCGACGGTAGCGAGTTCCACAAGAAGCTTATGGAAAGTGCCGTACCCGTAGGGGAAAGCGGCAGCAGACTTTCGCTTAATTTGAACGATTTCTATATATACATAGTAAGCCATTTTGCAAAGCACGTGCGTGTAGGCGATGCAAGCATCAAATCCCTTTCGGATATTAAGGTGTTTTTCTCCCGTTGCGGCTTAAAGCTTGACGAGAAGTACGTAAAAGCCGAGTTGGAGGCAATGGGGCTTGAAAGCTTTGAGGCACAGCTCAAAAAGCTGATACACGCGGTATTTTACGGTGCCACTCCCGACGAGCTTACTGAGGATTTCAGAGATTACGTATTGCTTTGCAGTAATAAACACAACTCCAACACAAAATACGATAAGGTTACGGTTAAGCGCAACAAGGAGCTTATAGCAAGTCTGGAGCTTAAAAAGTACAAAAACGGCAAGATCCGTATGTCCGCAGGCGACGTGTTTACGGCACTGTTGCTTATAGTGGTGCTTTCCTTTGCGGCTGTGTTCATCGGCAGAGGCTTTTTCATGGGCCATAACGTTCGTGAAACGCTTCACCGCGACGACAGCAAGGATATATCCGAAGACCAAACGGAAGAAAGCGGCGCGGGCGAAGAAACAAGCGGTACGGGTATACAGCTGCCTGAGAGAGTTTACGGCACCATTGCGTATAAAGAGGGGTTGTACACCGGTTATTTGTACGGTGGCTTGCCCGACGGTACGGGCACCTTGGTTTTCAATTCCGGGGAAAGCTATAACGGCAGTTTCTCTCAAGGCGAGTTCAACGGCAACGGACTTTATAAATTTAACGATGGCAGACGCTACGACGGTATGTGGTACGAGGGCGAGATAAACGGTGACGGCACCCTTTATTATGCGGACGGAAGCTTTATATCAGGCAACTTCTTCGAGGGTGAGCCTACGGGTATCTGCGTTTACGAGTGTGCAAACGGCGATATATACGAAGGTCCCTTAAAGGACGGCAAGTGGCACGGCAAGGGCAAATTCGTTTGGGCAAACGGTGATTTGTACGAGGGCGAGTTTGAAATGGGCGTGCGCCAAGGTCAAGGCAAGTACGTTTACAGTGACGGCGACAGCTATGAAGGCGAATGGATTAACGACGTGCCAAACGGAAAAGGCAGTTACGTTATTTCGGGAAACACTTTTACGGGCGTTTTCGTAGAAGGCGTGCTTGAGGGCGAGGGCACCGTGGTGCGTAAAAACGGAGATACCTACATGGGTTATTTCGTACATAATGCCTTTAACGACGACGAGGCGGAATATAAGTTTGCAAGCGGCGGCAAATATGAGGGCAGCTTTGAAAACGGAACATTCCACGGCAAGGGTACCATAACCTATCCCGACGGTGATATTGTTAAGGGCAACTTTGAAAAGGGCTTTTTGCAGGGCTCTGCTCA
>JAFQHW010000029.1 GCA_017397805.1 Clostridia bacterium
AGCATTGCGCCCAAGTTACCGTGACCGAGACCAACCTTACGGTTTTCAGCAACGGAGCCGGGGATGCAGAAGGACTGGAGACCGATACCGATAGCTTCAGCAGCATCAGCGGCAGTCTTAACGCCCTTCTTGAGAGCGATAGCGCAACCTACGGTGTAAGCCCAAACAGCGTTTTCAAATGCGATGGGCTGAACGCCCTTAACTATTGCTTCACAGTCTATGCCTTTGGAGAGGCAGAGTTCCTTAGCTTCCTCGAGGGAGGCAATACCGTATTCTGCAAGGCAAGCGTTTATTTTATCAATTCGTCTTTCATAACTTTCAAAAAGTGCCATATTTACGTTTCCTCCTTCAATTATTCCTTACGGGGGTCAATGTACTTAACCGCGTCAGCGTATCTGCCGTAGGAGCCGATGTTCTTTTCATAAGCTTCCTTGGGGTCAACGCCCTTCTTGATCATATCCATCATCTTGCCCAGGTGAACGAACTTATAACCGATAGCTTCGTTATCAGCATCAAGACCAACGGAAAGGATATAACCTTCAGCCATTTCAAGGTATCTAACGCCCTTTGCGTTGGTAGCGAAGATGGTACCAACCTGAGAACGGAGACCCTTACCAAGGTCTTCAAGACCTGCGCCGATGGGAAGACCGTTTTCGGAGAACGCAGTTTGAGTTCTACCGTATGCCAACTGCTTGAATATCTCTCTCATTGCAACGTTGATAGCGTCGCATACCAAGTCGGTATTAAGAGCTTCAAGAAGAGTTTTGCCCTGAAGGATCTCAGCAGCCATAGCTGCAGAGTGGGTCATACCGGAGCAACCGAGAGTTTCAACGAGTGCCTCTTCGATTATACCTTCCTTAACGTTGAGTGTGAGCTTGCAGCAACCCTGCTGAGGAGCACACCAACCAATACCGTGAGAAAGACCGGAGATATCCTTGATCTCGTAAGACTTAACCCACTTGCCCTCTTCGGGGATGGGGGCAGGACCGTGCTTAGGGCCCTTAGCTACTACGCACATTGACTGTACTTCGTGTGAATAATTAAGCATTTGTGTATCCTTCCTTTATTTATTATTTTTTTATGATTTCACAGTAAACCACGCCGGATGCCGCAGCCGCATTGGATTCATCGGTATCCATATGGAAAGCGGGAGCAAACTTCTCGCTTACTCTGCATACAACGTCGTCAAATATAAGGGGACGTGCTGTATCCAATTTAACCATAACGATTTCCTTGTCGCTAACACCGTTTGCAGCTGCACTTTCGGGAGTGAGGTGTATATGTCTCTTAGCGGCGATAGCGCCTTCATCGATAACAACCTCGCCTGCCGGTCCTATAAGCTTAACGGAAGCACTGCCGTCTATATCGCCGCTTTCTCTGATAGGTGCGGTTATACCGATAGAGCGTGCATCGGTAAGGGAAAGCTCAACCTGAGTTGCGGGACGGGTAGGTCCAAGGATGATTACGTTCTTAAGTGTGGATTTGGGACCCTCAACGTTAACTCTTTCTTCGCAAGCGAACTGACCGGGCTGGGAAAGGTCTTTTTTGTGGGTAAGTGTGTGTCCCTTGCCAAACAAAATGTCTACGTGCTCAGCAGTAAGATGTACGTGTCTGGCAGAAGTTTCGGCAATAATTTTTTCAGCCATAATTTTCTATGATGCAATCCGAAAAAAGCATCTTCCTCCTTATGCAAATTTTCTCACTTGCTCATTATACAACAAATAAATGCCCATTTCAAGATTAAATGTTGACTTTTATAATTTTTTATTTATAATATAAGTTAGTACATAATGCCATAATGTGGTATTTTAAGCAATTTTACCGAAAGGTTAGGAGATATATTATGGATTTCACTTTTTCCGACAGATGTAAAGACTTAAAGCCTTCCGCTATAAGAGAGCTTTTTAAGAAGCTTCCCGCTTCCGAGGGTGCCATCACCTTTTCCGCAGGAAGTCCCTCTCCGCTTTCTTTCCCCGTAGAGGAGTTTGCATCTATCGCCGCAGATATATTTAAAAATGATTCTACCAACGCGCTTCAGTACAGCATTACCGAGGGTTATCCTAAGCTCAGAATGCAGATAGCCGACAGATTGAAGGAAAAATTCTACGTTGGTGCAGACTACGACGATATTATAATAACCACCGGTGCACAGCAAGCCATTGACCTTACCGCGAAGGCGCTTTGTAACGAGGGCGACGTTGTTATATGCGAAAATCCCAGCTACGTTGGCTCTCTTAACGCTTTCCGCGCTTACAATCTGAAGCTTGTGGGCGTTGACATGGACGACGACGGTATTAACGTGGAGAAGCTTGAAAAGGCTCTTAAAGAAAACGAAAACGTTAAGCTTATATACTTGATTCCCACTTTCCAAAATCCTACAGGTATAACTATGCCTTTAAAGAAGCGTAAGGCTATTTTGGAGCTTGCGCAGAAATATAACGTGTACATACTTGAGGACGACCCTTACGTAGAGCTTAGATTTACTGGCGTACCCGAACCTGAGATAAAGAGCCTTGATACCGACGGCAGAGTTATATATTGCGGCTCTTTCTCAAAGATACTGTCTGCAGGTATGCGTCTCGGTTATCTTTGCGGTCACAAAAAGCTTATAGAAAAGGCCATCGTGCTTAAGCAGGTTTGCGATACGCACACCAATATTCTCAGCCAGATGATGGCATCTCGTTTTATGGAAGAGTATAATCTCGATGCACACATAAAGAAGATAAAGGACCTTTACCGTTCAAGATGTTCTCTTATGCTTTACTGCATAAATCAGTGCTTCCCCGATTGCGTAAAGCACACCATTCCCGAAGGCGGTATGTTTATATGGGTTACTTTGCCCGAGGGGTTCGATGCGGCTGAATTTGCTCAAAAGGCGCTGGAGCGTAAGATTGCAATAGTTTCCGGCGGTACCTTCCTGGTTGACCAGACACAAAAGAGCAACTCCTTCCGTCTTAATTTCTCTACGCCTTCCGATGAGGACATAGTGGAGGGTATTAAGCGCCTCGGAGATATGCTCAAAGAAGAATTCGCTAAGTAATAAATACAGTAGAAAGTTTAAGGGCGGTTAAAATATGGATGCTAATATAAATAAGACAGAGGCCAAAAAAACTATATTTTCGGGGATTCAGCCTTCGGGCAATCTGACGATAGGGAATTATCTGGGTGCACTTAAAAATTGGGTAGGTCTGCAGAAGGATTATAACTGCTTGTTCTGCTCCGTTGATATGCACTCTATTACCGTTAGGCAGACACCTGCGGAATTAAGACGCAGAAGCATGGAGATACTTGCTTTATATATGGCGGCAGGCATTGACCCCGAAGAAAACATATTGTTTATACAAAGCCACGTACCTGCCCACGCGGAGCTTGCATGGGTGCTTAATTGTTATACGATGTTCGGTGAGCTTTCCCGTATGACTCAGTTCAAGGAGAAAAGCCAAAGGCATTCCGATAACATAAACGCAGGCCTGTTCACTTATCCAGTACTTATGGCGTCGGATATACTGCTGTATCAAACGGATCTCGTGCCCGTAGGTATAGATCAAAAACAGCACTTGGAGCTTACCCGCGATATAGCTATGCGCTTTAACGGTGTTTACGGAGATACCTTTACCATACCCGAACCCTATATCCCCAAGATTGGTATGAAGATAATGTCCCTTACCGAGCCTGAAAAGAAGATGAGCAAGTCCGATACTTCCGGCGGCAGTGTGGGCATACTTGATAAGCGCGACGATATAGTCCGCAAGATAAAGCGCGCCGTTACCGATAGCGGCAGTGAGGTTAGATACGCAGACGATAAGCCCGGTGTCAGCAACTTGCTTACCATCTACTGTGCATTTACGGGTAAAAGCATAGCAGAAGCGGAGAAGGAGTTTGAAGGTCAAGGCTACGGCACCTTTAAGGAGGCTGTGGCAGAGGTTTGCGCCGATGCGTTAGGCGAGCTTCAAGGCAAGTATAACGAAATATTAAAAGACAAAGACTACCTTAACGCCATGCTTAAGACCAATGCGGAAAAAGCACAGTATCTGGCACGCAAGACCTTGAGCAAAGTGTATAGAAAGATAGGCTTCTACCAGCCTAAATAATTTAGCTATTACGTGAAAGAGAGGGCGGCACCCTTGGCAAAGACTACACAAAAGAAAGATTATGATGCACAAAGTATAACGTCCCTGAAGGGTGCTGACAGAGTACGTAAGCGCCCTGCGGTTATATTCGGCTCCGACGGTCTTGAAGGCTGCGAGCATTCGTTCTTTGAGATACTTTCCAACTCAGTTGACGAAGCAAGAGAGGGTTACGGAAACACGATAAATATAACCGTTTACAAGGATCACACTATGCAGGTGGAGGACTTTGGCAGAGGTGTTCCTTTGGATTGGAACGAAAAGGAGCAAAATTACAACTGGTATCTCGTATATTGCGAGCTTTATGCGGGCAGTAAATATGAGAACAACGAGGGCGGCGCCTATAAGTATTCCTTGGGACTTAACGGCCTTGGTGCTTGTGCTACTCAATGCGCTTCCGAATTTTTTGAGGTAACGGCATATACGGGCGGAACAAAGTATTCCATAAACTTTAAAAAAGGCGAACCCGTAACGGAGCTTATAAAAGAGGAGTGCCCTAAGAACAAGAGGGGCACCGTTACCCGTTGGAAGAGCGATAAAGAGGTTTTCACCGATATTAACATAAGCCGTGAATTTTTTACTAACTGCCTTAAGAAGCAGGCAGTGGTAAACAGCGGCCTTACCCTTAACTTTAAGTGGCAAAACCCCGACGGTAGTTTTGACACAGAAAGCTATTGCTACGAAAAGGGCATCGAGGGGTACGTTGAAGAAAACGTGGGTGTGAAGTATATAACCCCACCCGTTTCTTTTTCTGCGGAACGCGTAGGCAGAGACAGAGAGGATAAAAGCGACTATAAGCTTAAAATGGAGCTTGCTTTTTGTTTCTCCAATGACGTTAATCTTATAGAGTATTATCATAACTCTTCTTTTCTGCAACACGGCGGTTCTCCCGATAAGGCGGCAAGACTGGCGTTTGCAAGCAGTATCGACGGCTATTTAAGAGCAAACAATAAATATAACAAAAACGAGTCCAAGATAACCTTTGCTGACGTTGAAGATTCTTTGGTGCTGGTAGTAAGCTCTTTTTCCACGCAAACCTCTTACGAGAATCAGACTAAAAAGGCGATAACGAACGAGTTTATATACAAAGCGATGACTGAGTTCTTCCGTCAAAGCCTTGAGGTGTATTTTGCAGAGAATCCTGCGGATGCAGATAAGATTTGTCAGCAGATACTTGTTAACAAAAGAAGCCGCGAGTCTGCGGAGAGTATGCGCGTAAAGACAAAATCCAAGCTTACTGCGCCCCTTGATATAAACAATTCCGTCGAGAAGTTTGCAGGGTGCAGAAGCCGTGACCCCGAAAGGTGCGAGCTTTACATAGTGGAAGGTGATTCCGCTATGACCAGCTGTAAGCTTGCAAGAAACGCGGAGTTTCAGGCGATCATACCCGTAAGAGGTAAGACGCTTAACTGTCTAAAAGCAGGCTACGACCGCATATTTAAGAGCGATATAATAATGGACCTTGTAAAGGTCATAGGGTGCGGCGTTGAAATAAAGGCAAAGAACGCCAAGGGCATCCCTCCCTTTGATTTGAACGCACTACGTTGGAGCAAGATTATTATTTGTACCGATGCCGACGAGGACGGATTCCAGATCCGTACCTTGCTTCTTACAATGTTTTACAGTTTGCTTCCCACACTCATTAAAGAGGGGAAGGTGTATATAGCGGAAACCCCGCTTTATGAAATTAATTCGGGCGGTAAAACTTATTTTGCTTACAACGAGCCTGAGAAGGCTAAAATACTTGCGGAAATAGGTAACGCAAAGCATACTATTCAGCGCTCCAAGGGTTTGGGTGAGAACGAACCCGAAATGATGTCACTTACCACTATGGCACCCGCCACCCGTAGGCTTATAAGAATAATGCCCGAGGATGAACAGAGAACGTATGAGATGTTCGACGTGCTTTTGGGTGACAATATTGAAGCGCGTAAGGAATTTATAGCTAAGTTCGGCGGCAAGTACGTAGATCTTGCCGATATATAATAAAGTGTAAAAAACAGCGGAGGAATAACCCCCATGGCGAAGAAAAAACAAACCGTAGCAATAGAATTGCCTACAGCACCTGCAGAGGAAATTTTTATAACGGATGTGCTTGAGTCCAATTATATGCCCTACGCCATGAGCGTTATTATATCCCGTGCTATTCCGGCTATAGACGGATTTAAGCCCAGTCACAGAAAACTGCTTTATACTATGTATAAAATGGGGCTTTTAAAGGGCGGCACCATAAAATCTGCAAAGATTGCAGGCGCTACCATGACTCTTAATCCTCACGGCGACGCTTCCATATACGAAACCATGGTAAGACTTACTACGGGTAAGGAGTCGCTTTTGCATCCTTTCATTGAGTCTAAAGGCAGTTACGGCAAGCATTATTCTGATTTACCTCCCGCCGCTTCTCGTTATACAGAGGCAAAGCTTGCCAAGATAAGCGAAGAGATTTTCGGCGGTATTGATAAAGATGCGGTTGATTTCGTTCCCAATTACGATAATACGGAAACGGAGCCTACGCTTCTCCCCACTGCTTTTCCCAATATACTCGTATCTCCCAACATGGGCATTGCGGTAAGCCTTGCCAGCAATATCTGCTCCTTTAATCTGGCAGAGATATGCGATGCAACCATTTCTTATCTGAGAAACGGCACCATCAGCACCTGGGAATTGCTTGACATAATAAAGGGTCCTGATTTTACTACCGGCGGCTATATGGTTTATAACCGTCAACAGCTTTCCGATATTTATGAAACGGGTAGGGGAAAGATAAAACTAAGAGCAAAATACAGGTATTTAAAGTCTGAAAATATTATCGAGATTACGGAGATCCCTTATACCACTACGCTTGAAAAAATAAAGGCGGCTATCGTAAACTTGGTAAAAGAGGGTAAGATAAGAGAAATTTCCGACGTGCGTGACGAGTTGGATAAAAGCGGCCTGACCATTGCCATAGACCTGAAGCGCGGTGCAGACCACGAAAAGCTAATGGCAAGGCTCTTTAAATCCACGCCCCTCGAAGATACCTTTGCATGCAACTTTAATATCCTTATCGGCAACGTACCTCAGACCATGGGCGTACCTGAGATTCTTGAGGAATGGTGTGCTTTCCGTACTGAATGCCTAAGACGCAATTTTCAGTACGATTTAGGCAAAAAAAGCGATAAGTTGCATCTGCTTTACGGTCTGCGCGAGATTCTTTTGGATATTGATAAAGCCATAAAAATAGTTCGTAAGACCGAAAAGGACGAGGATGTTATCCCCAACTTGATGAAGGGCTTTAACATCGATAAGATTCAAGCAGAATACGTGGCAGATATAAAACTGCGCAACTTGAATAAGGATTATATCTTAAAGCGTATAGAAGAGATAGACGAGCTTGAAAAAGAAATCGCACGTCTTCAGGTAATCGTGGGCAGTGATAAGCTCATCCACGAAGAGATAATCAAACAGCTTGAAGAAATCAAAAAGAAGTACGGTCAACCCCGAAAAACGCTTCTCATTTACGAGGACGAGATCGACGACGTTGCTATAATAAACGAGGTAGAGGATTATCCCGCTACCGTATTCCTCACAAAGGAAGGCTTTTTCAAGAAGTGCTTGCCCGCCTCCCTTCGCGTAAGTAACGTGCATAAGCTTAAAGAGGGCGATGAGCTTTATCAGAGCTTCGAAACATCCAATATTGCGGATTTGCTTTTCTTTACGGATAAAGCAAACGTCTATAAGGCAAAGCTTGATAGCTTTGAAGCTTGTAAGGCTTCCGCTTTAGGTGACTTTATACCTGCGGTCTTGAACTTCGAAGAAGGTGAAAAGCCTATTTGTATGCTCGTCACCAAGGATTACAGCGAGGATATGGCGCTGTTCTTCGAAAACGGAAAGGCGGTAAGACTGCCTATTTCCGTACATCAAACAAAAACTAACAGAAAGCGTCTTTCCGGCGCGTTCTTCGGTAAATCTCCCTTGATTGCGGCGTTTATCGTTACGGAAGGGGCAGAGTATCTTGTGACCTCTACTGCATCTAAGGCTTTGCTTATAGGGGAAAAACAGCTTTGTGCCAAAACCACCCGTACGTCTTCCGGTGCTACCGTGTTCACTTTGCGGAGAGGGCAGACCGTTAATTACGTGGAGGTTTACGGTACTGAGGGCGGTATTCAGCTTGAGAACGAGAAGAAGTACAGAAAGACGGCGCTTCCCGCCGCCGGTGTGGCTTATGAATCTTACAAGCAGGAAACGCTTCTATAGTTGATTTTTCAAACATGGAGTTTTTATGTCTTTTAACAGCAATAACAAAAACCTGGTATTAAAGAATATAGGGCTGCTGGCATTGCTGTATTTTTGCCGCTTGTCACCTTTTTTACAAGAACGTGGGAGTCGCTTGTTGTAACCTCACTGCTTTCTTCTGCCGCTCTTGCCGTGATTACCGCATCGTTGCCCGTATGGACAACGGCGGCAGTTCCGTTGGCAGTATTCGGCCTTTGCCTTTTGGTAGGCGGTGACTTGTATCTGGCAATGCTTCCCTTGGTGCTTCTGCCCGCAGGCATAGCTACCGGCGTGTGCATAAGGAAAAAGCGCACCCGCGGATTTACGGTGGGCATCAGTTCTTTCGGATTGATCGTCGGCGGTTTTCTTGGGTTTTTGATAATTACTTGGGCAGGTTGCGGCACCGTAAACGTCACCGCAATGAGGTTGTGCTATAACGAGCTGTACCGTTATTTTACGGAAGTGGTGTTTGATAGCGTGTACGCTTCTTTGAAGAATGCATTTGACAGCTACGGCTATGAAGAAGGGTATTTGGAGGCGTATACGGCTTCGTTTTTGAAGTCCTTCAGACCTATGTTCTTCGGTACGGTTATATTCACTTGTAATGCGGTTGCCTACGCTTTTACTGCTGTTTCCGGTCGTCTTTATAAGATGTTGGACGTATCTAAGTTCAAAAGCTTACCCGGTATTGACGGAAAGTGGGAGTTTGTGCTTACAAAAAGCTCAGCTGTAGTTTTTACTGTTTGCTACGTTTGTCTTTTCATCGGCGGTGATAGCTTGGCACTTCCCGAAACGTCAGCGTTTTACGCGGTCATGCTGGCTATCGTCGGCGGCGTGTACGTGATGGCGTTTCGCTCAATACGCAGTCGTTCAAAGCTTACGGGTGGTGTTGACCTGATTGTTATTTGCATCGTTTTGTTTATATTTTTCCAAAGCTCGCTTATGGATATTATATCTTTGATGCTTGTTGTAATAGGAATTTCCGCAACCTTTAAGTCAAATAAGAAGGGTGATAAGCATGAAAAGGCTTAAGTTTTTCATAAAGGAAAATAAAGATGCTTGCATTGCTATGTCGGTAATGCTTTTGCTTACTGCGGTTTGCTTTATAGTGTCATATCATTCTTTGGCGTTGGTTATGCTTGTAGCCTCTGTGCTTTACGGCGGTTACGTATATTACCGTTTCAACGTTAAGTACAGACGCATCCCCGTCGATTCGGGCGACGCCTTATCTTCCCTCACCATTGACTTGCTTACAAAAATAAACTTTCCCATCGTCATGGTGGCTCCCGACGATTCCGTGGTATGGTATAATAAAGCTTTTTCCGATAATAAGGAATATTTCGGCGCAGTAAAGTACGGTCAAAACAGTAAGGAGCTTTGCGGCGGTGCCTTTGCTCATAGCGTTCTTAAGAAAAACAAGGAAAAGTATGATATTAAGACCGGCGGCAAGGTGTTTACGGTTTATCCTGCGGAAGTTCCCGGTATGGGTGTTAATTATTGTATTGCCATGTTAAGCGACGCTTCCGATAAGGCTAATTTGGAAAAACTGTTGAAAAACCGAAATTTGGTAGTAGGCTATGCCGCCGTTGACAACGCGGCAGAGGTTTCCTCTTATTTGCAGGAAGGCTACCGTTCCACCGTTGCCAAGGCTTATAACGAGCTTTCTGCGTGGGTTTCCGGTATGAATGGAATAGTACGCGAATACGACAGAGATAAGTATATAATCTTTGTCAACGATGAAGATTTTGCTCCTAACATAAGCAAAAAGTTTGATATACTTGAAAAAATCAATAACACCGTAGCCGGTGACAGTAACAGGCTTACCCTTTCTATGAGCTTTGCCCGTATAGATGGCACTCTGGTTGAGAAAGAAGCGGCCGCCAGCAGTGCGCTCGACTACGCCTTCCAGCGCGGCGGCGCTCAGGTTATAGTGAAGACGGAAACGGGTAGTACTTCCTACGGCGGTCAGATCAAGGCTATCGAACGTACCACCAAAATCAAATCGAGAGTAACTGCAGATAAGCTTAAAGAACTTATGCTTGCCGCTTCTAACGTTATCGTCATGGGGCATAAGAATATTGACGTGGATGCCATTGCGGCGGCTTGTGCCACGGCGCGTTTCGCCATGGAGCTTCAAAAGAAGGTAAACGTGGTGGTTAACGCCGATGATGCGGCTTTGGAAGCGGCTTTGGCACTTCTTGACGGGCTTGACGAATACGATAATGTTTTCGTTGACCGTGTGCGCGGACAGGAGCTGTTAGGTCCCGATACGCTCGTGGTAGTAGTGGACGTAAGTAACCCCTTGATATTTGAAGCGGTGGATATATATAAAAACGCACGCAACGTGGCGATAATCGACCATCACGTTCAAACTAATGAGTTTGAGGTAACTCCTTTACTGCAGTATATAGACCCTACGGCATCTTCTTGCTCTGAGCTTATGTGCGAGATATTGGAGCAGGCATTCCAGCGTACCGCCTTGAAGACGGGGGAAGCGGAGCTTTTGTATGCGGGCATAATGCTTGATACACAGCGTCTTACCCGTAATATGGGCGTTCGTACCTTCGGTGCCGCCATGTATTTAAGACTTGATGCGAAGATGCTGGCAAAGGCGCAGGGATTGTTTAAGCCCGATATTAAGGAATATACAAAGCAAGCGGTGTTTAGGAAAAACACTTCTATCTACAAGGATTGTATCGGTATATCTTATTACGATGGCGACAGCTTGCCCGAAAATCACGTAATGGCATCAATAGCCGCCGATGGTATGCTTGATATATCCAACGTGCGCGCGTCTTTTGCATTATGTACGGTTGGCAGTAACGTGCACGTATCGGGCCGTTCCGACGGCAGCATAAACGTAGCGTTGATTCTTGAGAAATTAGGCGGCGGCGGCAGATTTGAAGCGGCGGCAACGGTTATGAAAGATACAACCATCGAAAAAGCTATGGAACAGCTTCGTTCCGCAATAGATAAACACTTTGAAGAGAAAAACAGTGGAGGTAACGTATAATGAAAGTAGTACTTCTTGCAGACGTTAAGGGACAGGGTAAAAAAGGTGAGCTCGTAAACGTTTCCGACGGATATGCTCGTAACTTCTTGTTTCCCAAAAAGCTTGCTATGGAGGCTAACGCAAAGATACTTAACGAGCTGAAGAATAAAAATGAAGCGGAGCAGTTTAAAAAAGCCGAAGATAAAAAGGCGGCTATCGCTATTTCAGAGAAAATTAAGGATATTGTTGTTAAGTTTAAATCTACGGGCGGTGCCGACGGTAAGCTTTACGGCGCAGTTACCGCAAAGGATATTTCTGATAAATTGGCGGCTGATTTCGGCATCACCGTTGACAAGAGAAAGATCGTGGTAAGCGATACTATTAAAAACGTTGGTGAATACATACTTGACGTAAAGCTTTATCCCGAAATAAGCGCAAAGCTTAAAGTTATCGTAGAGGCATAAGTAATACCAAAACAGAAGGGGTGCTTTATCAAAAGCGCCGTCGGTGGATAAAATGGCTGATAATCTTACAATACGCCAAATGCCTTACTCCCTTGAGGCGGAGCAGGCGCTTTTGGGTGCGGTAATTTCCGATGCCGAAAAGATAAACGAGATACCTTTCCTCAAAACAAGCGATTTTTATCTGTCCCAGCATCAAACCATATATTCGGTAGTGACGGATATGTACCGTCAAAGCAAGCGCATAGATATGGTAACTTTGCTTGACGAGTTGGGCAAATCGGAAACGCTTCGGGGAACGGACCTGGTAAAATATATAAAGCTGTTAGTGGAGGCGGCATCCTTTTCCTCAAATATAGAGGAACATGGGAAGATCATAAGGGATAAGGCAGTGCTTCGTACCCTTATCGACGTTTCTCAAGGGATAACCGAGGATGCGTATTCCGCCGCTGAGGACGTGGATACCATCGTCGGAAATGCAGAACAGCGTATATATGATATTTCAAACAACAAATATACAGAAGGCTTTTCTCATATATCCGAGGCGATAAAAGAAGATTTGGACATTCTTGACCGTCGCGCCAATGACCCCGAAAGCTTAATGGGTGTTTCTTCTCATTATAAAGAGCTTGACAATATGGTGCGCTTGGGCAAGGGCGACCTTATAATAGTAGGCGGCAGACCCGGTATGGGTAAAACCACCCTCGCTATGAATATAGGCACCAACGTGGCAAAAACCCCCATGAAGGATGGAACTATGCCTGAGGTCGTTGTTTTCTCTTTGGAAATGACGAAGCAACAGCTGGCAGAGCGTATTTTGTCCTCCGAGGCGTTGGTTGACAGTAATTCCCTGATGAAGGGCAGTATAACCACCGATATGTGGAAGAAATTAGCGGATGCGGCAGGTAGGCTTTCCAAGACTCAGCTTTTGATTGACGAAAGCTCAAATATTACCGTGACCGAAATGAAGGCAAAGCTGCGCAGACTTAAAAATTTAGGCCTTGTAATCATCGACTATCTGCAGTTGATGCATTCCGACAGACATACGGATAACCGCGTGCTTGAAATAGGCGATATAACCCGTAACTTAAAGCTTATGGCAAAGGATCTGGGTGTGCCCATTATTTTGTGTTCCCAGCTTAGAAGAGAGTCTAATACCTCCTCTAAGCCGGGTGAGCGTATGCCGCAGATTTCCGATTTGAGAGATTCAGGCGCCATAGAGCAAGATGCAGACGCGGTAATCCTTCTTCACAGAGACGACTATTACGGCGCAAACGACAGCGAGGGCGGCATCCCCATGGCTAAGGCCATCGTTGCCAAAAACAGACACGGCGCGCCCGGAACAGTTAATTTGTCTTTTTACGGCTCTTACTTTAAGTTTGTTTCGGTAGAAACGAGATATGAAGATAAATAAATGAGTATTATTGATAGTTTTGAGAAAAAAACGGCAAACTATTTAGAGACGATGGGTGTATCCTTAAACAATAAAAAAGCGCTTGTGGCGCTTTCCGGCGGAGCCGACTCCGTTTCGTTGCTTTTGTGCCTTAAAGCTTTGGGTGAAAAGGCGGGGTTCTCTGTAAGCGCTCTTCACGTTAACCACGGCATAAGAGGCGAAGAGGCGGATAGGGATGAGAACTTTTGCAAAAATCTTTGTAAAGAAAAATCAATAAACCTTTTTGTATACAAAGCGGATGTACCCAAAATGGCGGCAGAGAAGAAGCAAAGCCTTGAGAGCTGTGGCAGAGATTACCGTTACAGCGTCCTTGATGACTGTTGTAAGGAAAACGGAATTGACTATATCGCCACTGCCCACAACGCTAACGATAATGCGGAAACGGTGCTTTATAACCTTATAAGAGGATGCGGCACGGACGGACTTTCGGGCATACCGAAACGCAGAGATAATATAATCAGACCCATACTTTGGGCGGAGCGCGATGAAATTGAGGAGTATCTGCGCCGTATGGGCGAGGCTTACGTTACCGACTGTACAAACAGCGATAACGTCTATACCCGTAACTATATACGCAACGTTATTTTGCCTGCATGCAAAAGGATTAACGAAGATGCGGTTTCCGCAATAAACCGCGCCGCGGTTTACGTTTCCATGGATTGTCAATATCTTAACACCGAAGCAATTAGGACGCACGAAACAGCGCTTGATGAATTGCCGTATGCTTTGCAGAGCAGAATAATAAGAAGCAGATATAAAAAATATTGCGGCGGCAGTCTTGAAGGCGTACACGTGAACGCCGTTATTGATGCGTTAGGTTCCACAGAACAAAAGCTGGTTTCTCTTCCTCATGGCGTAAACGCAGTAATATGCCGCGGTAAGCTTAGTTTTGCCGAAAGCAAAGAGGCTTTAACTTATGATGCGATGCCGCTGACCGCAGGCGACAACCCGATTTTAGAAGGTGTTGTTAACGTCTTTTTGGACGCAGACGGTAAAAACGGTGCAAAAATATTGAAAAGCGTCGTGAAAGGCGGATTGTATGCTCGTCCGAGAAAAACGGGAGACAAGGTAACCGTGCGCGGAATAAACCGCAGTATAAAAAAGTGTTTCATAGATAAAAAGATTCCTCCGTCCGCAAGAGACATAATTCCCGTTATATGCGACGGCGAAGGAATAGTATACGTACCGTTTATCGGTGTTGCCGACAGAGCATACTCTAAATTCGATGAAGATTTTTACGGTATCAGTGTTACAATAGATGAAAGGTTTGGTCTTTAAAGATGAAGAAAAACAAAAACGTATTAATATGGATTGCGTTGTTTGTTGCTGTAATATTAGCCGCAAGCTATATGTTCGATACGTCAAACGATAAGCTGGTGTACAGCGACGTGGTGAGCATTATCGAAAGCGGTCAGTCCGATAAAGGTGCTAAAATAAAGCAGTTAACCATCGACAGCAGCGGCAACCTCCTTATCGCTTACGAGGACGATACGGCTACAAAATATGAGCTGAAGGATTGGAGCGTTTTTTACGAGGACGTAAAAGACGTGCTCAAGGAAAGCGATATTAAGTACGATATAGAAGCACCTACCACTTTGCCTTGGTGGTTCCCCATATTGGCTTACGGCGGTGTTATAGTTTTATTCGTGGTACTGTGGCGTAGCTTTATATCCAAAAGCTCCTCCAAGGAAGGTCTTGGCGGCGGTGGCGGCTTCGGCGGTAGGATGAACTCCTTTGCCAAGGCTAAAACAAAGCTTGGCGCAGATGAAAAGAATAAGGTCTATTTTAAGGACGTAGCAGGTGCAGATGAAGAGAAGGAAGAGCTTAAGGAAATAGTTGATTTTCTTAAGAACCCCGAAAAATATACTGCTTTAGGTGCAAGAATACCCAAGGGCGTTCTTCTTGTGGGCGCTCCCGGTACGGGTAAAACTCTTCTCGCAAAAGCCGTTGCAGGCGAAGCGGGCGTACCCTTCTATTCCATTAGCGGCTCTGATTTCGTTGAGATGTACGTAGGTCTCGGCGCTTCCAGAGTTCGTGATTTGTTCGAAACCGCAAAGAAAACCACCCCATCAATAATCTTTATCGACGAGATAGATGCGGTGGGCAGACACAGAGGCGCAGGTTGGGGCGGCGGACACGATGAGCGTGAGCAGACCCTTAATCAGTTGCTTGTTGAAATGGACGGCTTCGGCGGCAATGCAGAGCTTATTATAATGGCGGCTACCAACCGTCCCGATATCCTTGACCCCGCTTTGCTCCGTCCCGGTAGATTTGACAGACAGATTACTATCAATTATCCCGACCTAAAGGGCAGAGTTGAGATATTAAAGGTTCACGCAAAGAATAAGAAGTTTGCAAAGAACGTAAGCTTTGATTCGCTCGCAAAAAGCACCGTTGGCTTTACGGGTGCAGACCTTGCCAATTTGTTGAATGAGGCAGCGTTGCTTGCCGCAAGAAATAATAAAAAACAAATAAGCAACGACGAGCTTGAAGATGCGATGCTGAAGGTTATCGTAGGTCCTAAAAAGACTTCTCGAATCATAAAAGAAAGCGAAAAGAAGAATACGGCTTATCACGAAGCGGGTCATGCAGTGGTTGGTCATTTCTTGCCCACTCAGGATCCTGTTCGTCAAATATCCATCGTTCCCAGCGGCAGAGCGTTAGGGTATACCCTTTCTGTTCCCGAAGAGGATAAATATTCCGTATATAAGACGGAAATGCAAGAGGAGATTGCCACGCTTTTGGGCGGCAGAGTTGCCGAGAAACTTATACTCGGTGATATATCCGGCGGAGCCTCCAACGATATTCAAAGGGCAACCGACATCGCCCGTAAGATGGTTACTCAGCTTGGTATGAGTGACGATTTGGGACCCATAGTTTTCGGTACGGGACACGAGGAAGTGTTCTTGGGTAAGGACTTCTCTAACACCAGAAACTATTCCGAAACCGTTGCCGCTAAGATCGATGAGGAAATTCACAGCATCGTTTCCAAGGGATACAAAATGGCTGAAGAAATAATAACCGAGCATATGAACGAAATGCACTTTATAGCAGATTATCTCGTGGCAAACGAGGTAATGGACGGTGAGCAGTTCTTGGCGGTTTTTGAAGGCGAACCCAGCTTTGAAAAGCTTGACGCCATGAAGAAGAGCAAGCTTGGACTTATCTCCGAAGCCGACGAAGATGAAAAAACGGACGACGCAAGTAACGAAACGGTTGAAGAATAATGAACGAAGCCATTTATCTGAGCGGTTATATTTCCGTATATACTGCAATAATCGCAGGCAACAGAAAGATTTATAAGGTGTTTTTGGATAGGGAACGCTTTGATAAGGTAATGAAAAGCAAGTACCATTTTCCCGAAAAAAAGCAGTATTCACTGCTTAAAAAGCAGTGCGACAGATTGCACATCCCCACAAGCTTTGTAAAAAGCGCAGATATGCCCGAGCTTTTTTCGTGCGAAAGCGGCGGCATTTCCGCCCAAGTAGGGGAGCGCAACTATAACACCGTAGAAGAACTTTTAAGCCTTGATAAGCCTTTTTTGTGCGCTATCGACGGCATAGAGGACCCCTATAATTTCGGTCAGGTCTTGCGTTCGTTCTATGCTTCGGGCGTAGATGGCGTAATAGTTCCCAAGCGTAATTTTTTCTCTGCGGCGGCAGTGGTTGCACGCGCCTCTGCAGGCGCTTCCGAGCTTTTGAAGGTGGCTTCCACCGACGATATGGAATACTTTTGCAAAAACGCTGTGGAAAAAGGTTTGCGCCTTGTAGCGACGGGTGCAGAGAAAGGTGCAAAGGATCTTTTTAAAACCGAATTTTCCCGTCCTCTGTGTGTTTTCCTAGGTGGTGAGCGCCGTGGAATTTCCAAAAAGGTTATGGAATATTGCGACGTAACCGTGGAGATAACTTATCCGCGCAACTCCGCTATGGCGCTGTCTGCTTCTTCTGCGGCGGCTGTGGTGGCTTTTGAAATCGGCAGAAGGCTCAGTTAACGTATACCAAGGGCACTTCTCCTATGATTATGTTTTCGCATAGGGTGACTTGAAAGCGATTTTCAAATACTGTGTCCCCAAAAGGATAGGCGGCTTTAAAGCTTACCGTAAATACAAGTGCCAATTTGTGTATCGTGTGGTTTATCCCTACGGACTCAAAATCATTAACCATGCTGCATTCAAGTGTTGAAAGCGGCATGGTTTGTATTTTTATATGGGGACCGCGGCCCGAAAATAGCTTACTGCCTATCAAATTCCCCATAGGCACATTGAATCCTTCGCTGTGGATTTCGGCAATAGAGCACAAAATTTCGCTTTCCAGACCGCTTTGAAGGGCGGCAAGGTTTCCGCTGTTAAGCTCAATGGAACGCAGTGTGCCGTTCTCGTCGAATTGATGAGTTACAAGGCTGTTGAACATATGGGTGTTATCCGTGGCATAGTCTTTGATCTGACTGTTTACGCGAGCGTAAACGCTGTTTTTGAGTACGGTTTCTCCGTATTGCTCAAGGACCGCATCCGTTCTGTATGCAATGGCAATAAAAAGCGTTATAATGCAAAATAATATAAAAATTATCTTTCGTTTTTTCATTATATAATCTCTCCCTTTTAAGTTTATGCTCAATAACCGTTGACAAGTGACGAAAAAAATACTATAATTTAAAAAAAGAATTGCCAAAAGAGGTGTATGATTATGAGTGACAAAATATTGTTGCTTGGTAACGGGGCAGTTGCTCGCGGATTGTATGAGGCAGGTTGTAAGTTCGTCTCCAGCTATCCCGGCACTCCTTCTACCGAGATAACCGAGTTTGCCGCACAGTATGATGAAATATATGCGGAATGGGCGCCTAACGAAAAGGTTGCATTTGAGGCTGCTGTAGGTGCTTCTATTGCAGGCGCACGTTCCTTCACCGCTATGAAGCACGTGGGTCTTAACGTAGCGGCAGATCCTTTGTTTACGGCTTCTTATACGGGCGTAAACGGCGGCTTCGTTATCGGTGTTGCCGATGACCCCGCAATGCATTCTTCTCAGAACGAGCAGGATTCCCGTCATTATGCCATAGCCGCAAAGCTTCCGATGCTTGAGCCTTCGGATTCTACCGAGTGCCTTGAGTTTACAAAAGCGGCTTTTGAGCTTTCCGAGAAATTTGACACTCCCGTTATTCTCAGACTTTGTACGAGAGTGGCACATTCTCAAAGCATAACGGCACTTTCTGACAGAATTGAACTACCTCTTAAAGAATATGTAAAGAATCCCCAAAAATATATCATGAACCCAGGCAACGCGGTAAGAAGACATCCGGTTGTTGAACAGCGCACTTTTGATATTGCTGAGTTTGCCAAGACTTCTTCTCTTAACAGAGTTGAGTGGGGTGACAAGGCTATAGGCATTATAGCTTCGGGCGCTTCTTATTTGTACGCAAAAGAAGTGTTCGGTGACAAGGCTTCTTACTTAAAATTGGGTATCGTTAACCCCATTAACGCTGATATGGTTAAGGATTTTGCCTCTAAGGTTGAAGAGCTTTACGTTATAGAAGAGCTCGACCCCGTTATCGAGAGCTTTTGCAAGGCAAACGGTATCGCGTGTCACGGCAAGGATATGCTTCCCATATGCGGTGAATTTTCTCAGGAGCTTCTTAAAAAGATGCTTTTGGGTGAGGAAAATGCGGTTAACAGCTACGAGGGTAACGTTCCCGTAAGACCTCCCGTAATGTGCCCCGGTTGTCCTCACAGAGGACTTTTCTACGTTCTCAAAAAGCTTAAGCTTACAGTGCTTGGTGATATCGGATGTTACACATTGGGCGGTGCGGCACCCCTTACTGCTCTTGATACCACCATTTGCATGGGCGCTTCTGTTTCCGGCCTTCACGGCTTCAACAAGGTTCGCCCCGATAGCTCCGATAAGACGGTTGCTGTTATCGGTGACTCTACGTTTATGCATTCCGGCATGACCGGCCTTACAGATATTGCGTATAACCGCAGTGTTTCAACGGTTTTGGTTCTTGATAACCATATAACGGGTATGACGGGACATCAGCAGAATCCTTGCACAGGTCTTACCCTCAAGAATGTTCCCGTAGAACCTATTAAAATCGAAGACGTATGTGCCGCAGTAGGCATTAAGCGCGTTCGCGTAATAGACCCTAACGATATAAAAGAAACGGAAGCAGCAATTAAGGAAGAGCTTAAAGTTGAAGAGCCTTCCGTTATCATCGCTCGCCGTCCTTGTGCTTTGCTGAAAAAGGTTAATTACGGCTGTAAATATACGGTTGATTCCGATAGCTGTAAGTCTTGTCGCTTGTGTATGGGCATAGGCTGTCCCGCTATCAGCTTTAAGGACGGAAAAGCTTCTATCGACCAAACCCTTTGCGTAGGCTGCGGTCTTTGCGAAACTATGTGTAATTTCGGTGCGATAAGGAAGGTGCAGTTATGAGTACTACAAACATTATGATAGCAGGTGTAGGCGGTCAGGGCTCACTTCTTGCAAGCCGCGTTTTAGGCGCACTTGCCATAAACAAGGGCTTTGACGTTAAGGTTTCCGAGGTTCACGGTATGTCTCAGCGCGGCGGTAGTGTTGTTACCTACGTGAGATACTCCGAAGAGAAGGTAGCATCTCCCGTAATTTGCAGAGGCGAGGCAGATTTTCTCCTTTGCTTCGAACAGCTTGAAGCGGCTCGTTGGATAGAGTATTTGAAGCCCGACGGTGTTTTGGTTGTCAATACTCAAAAAATGCTTCCCATGCCCGTTATAACGGGTGCCGCAGAATATCCCGAAGGGATAATCGACGACTTAAAAGCAAAGGGTGTAAAGGTAATTGCTCTTGATGCTTTAAAGCTTGCGGCAGAAGCAGGCAGCGAAAAGGCTGTTAATATAGTGCTGATAGGTGCATTTGCCCGTTTTTGCGAATTTTCCAAGGAAGAAGTGGAAGCTTGTATAAGAAGCTGCGTGCCCGCTAAATTCCTTGATATAAATCTCAAGGCGTTTGAGCTTGGTTATAACGCGTAAAAGTAAAAAAAGTTATCAAAAAGACAAGTTTTATTAAAAAAACACTTGACAAATAGCAAAAAATGTTATATACTTTTGTGGTACGATGATTGAACGGGGGTGTCACAATGGCAAAATGTGAATATTGCGATAAGACAGTAGGCTTCGGCCACAATGTTTCTCACTCTAACAGAAAGAGCAACAGAACTTGGAAACCCAATATCAGAAAGGTTAAGGCCGTTGTTAACGGTGCTACCAAGTCTGTTCATATCTGCTCTCGTTGCTTGCGTTCCGGCAAGGTTCAGAGAACTGTCTAATTTAAAATAGCAATTAAACAAGGGGCTGTTGCATAATCGGCAATAGCCCTCGCGTTTTTTTGTCAGAAGCTTGACATTTACAGGCATTTATGTTATTTTGGGTTGAGTCTTCTAAAATTCGGTAATGATGCTTAAACTTGATTTAAAGAGGAGTATAGATATGCGTTTAAGCGGTTCTGATATTCTTGTAAGAACTTTAATAGAGCAGGGGTGCACTACCGTTTTCGGATATCCCGGCGGTCAGATACTCGATGTGTACGATTCTCTGTATAAATACGGTGATGAGATAAAGCACGTGCTTACCGCTCACGAGCAAGGTGCGGCACACGCCGCGGACGGTTATGCCCGAACAACGGGAGAGGTTGGTGTGGTAATATCCACTTCGGGTCCCGGTGCTACCAATTTGGTAACCGGTATAGCAACTGCTTATCTTGACTCTGTTCCCATGGTTGCGGTTTGCGGCAACGTGCCTACCACTCAAATCGGTACGGACAGCTTTCAGGAAATCGACATTACGGGTATAACTTTGCCTATTACGAAGCACAACTACTTTGTAAGTGACGTTTCTGATCTTGCAGACGTTATCAGAGAAGCGTTTTGCCTTGCAAAATCGGGCAGACCGGGCCCCGTGCTCATCGATATTCCTAAGGACGTACAAAGTGCTGTGGGCGAATATTTCCCCTCAGAAAAGGTGTCTAAAGCAGAACCGTTTGCCGCAAAGGACATAAGAATAGACGAAGCGGCCGCTTGCATTAATTCATCGGAACGTCCGTGTATATATTTTGGCGGCGGTGTGTTGGCATCGGATGCTACGGATGAGCTTATCCAATTAGCTGATAAGCTTGATTCTCCCATAGCCTGTTCCATGATGGGACTTTCCGTTTTACCTACGAACCACCCCCGATTTTTGGGCATGGAAGGTATGCACGGCCGTTACAGCGCTTCCAAAGTCATGTGCATGGCGGATTGTATTATTGCTTTGGGCGTACGCTTCAGTGATCGCGCCACGGGCAACGTAGAAAAATTTGCCCAAAGCGCCAAGGTCGTTCATATTGATATAGACGGCTCGGAGCTGTCAAAAAACGTTATGGCGAGTCACGGTCTTCGCGGCGATATAAAAGAAACACTGAAAAAGCTTTTACCGTTGTTAAATAAAAAAGAATTGCTCCAGTGGCAAAAGGAGATAAACGCCGTTAAGATCGCAGAAACTGAGCTTGCCGACAACCGTTCGGGGCTTACACCTGCAAACGTGCTGAAAAGGCTGAATAAGCGTTTGACGGCAAATACTGCCGTGGCAACAGACGTGGGGCAACATCAGCTTTGGGCGGCGCAGAGCTTAAAATTTGATTCCTCAAGGCGTTTTTTGACCAGCGGTGGACTTGGCACTATGGGATACGGGCTTGGTGCGGCAATAGGTGCGGCATACGGTACGGGCGAGCGCAGTGTTTTGATAACCGGCGACGGTAGCTTCGGTATGAATTTGAACGAGCTTGCCACAGCCGTAAGCTATAACGTGCCTTTGGTTGTTCTTATTATGAATAACGGCGCACTCGGTATGGTTCGCCAGTGGCAAAAACTGTTTTTCGATAAGCGGTATTCGCAATCCACTTTAGATAGAAAAACGGATTTTGTTCAAGTGGCGAAGGCTTTTGGTGCTGACGGCTGTGCTGTTTTCACCGAGGAGGAGCTTGAAAATGCGTTGGATAGTGCTTTTGCGTCCAACTGTGTTTACGTCATAGATTGTGCCGTTGATAAGGACGAGCTCGTTATGCCTATGCTTGTGCCCGGCGGTTCTCTTGACGAAATAATAGTTAAAGAAGGTAAATAAGTATGAGCAGATATACAGTTGCGGTGCTTGTTCGCAACCAGTTCGGTGTTCTAAACCGTGTAACGAGTCTTTTCAGACGTAGGCAGTTCAATATTAACTCCCTTACCGTCAGCGAAACCGAATCGGCAGATTTTTCACGCATTACTGTGAATTTTGAAGGCGAAGAAGCCTACAAACAACAGTTGATAAATCAGCTTTATAAACTGCCCGACGTTTGTTCCATAAAAGAGCTTGAAAGCGAAACCACAGTCAGTTGTGAGCTTTTGCTTATAAAAATGGAGAACAGTCCCGAAACCCGCGAAGAGATACGAGTTGCGGCAGAAGCCTTCGGTGCTCAAATCGTTGATTACTCAAAAGAAGCTATTATTTACCGTTTGTCCGACGACAGTCGAAGAATTGACGATTTTATAAATTTGATGCGCGATTATACCATCCTTGAGATATGCCGAACAGGAAGCGTTTCTCTGGAAAAAGGCAGTACAACCATCAGAAAGGTTACTCTTTTTTAGTCTTGACAAAGGTTTGGGAATGTATTATCATAAATCCATAGACGTTATAAGCGAGGATGAAAAATGAAAAAATATTTTGCTTTTGCATTGGCACTTATTATGATGCTTTCCGTTGCCGCTTGCGGCGGTGACGAAGGTGAAGGTGAGGAATCTTCTCCCTACGTTGTTATGACGCCGTTTGGACCTTCACCGCAATTTGATACGCCTATAGTTGTTGACCCCGATGATCCGTTTACGGGCACTTGGGAAGACGAGGAAGAGGGGATAATGTCCGTGTTCTATACCTTCACCGGCGACGGCAGAGGGGTTGTGGATATAACGGATATAAGATATTATTTTGAGTATAGTTTTGAAGGTTCAACTCTGACTTTACGTACTTATCCCGATACAATGGATGAATATCAGGAACGGGTTTTCGAGTATAAGGTTGAAGGTAACATGTTGCATTTAACTGACACCACCGGCACCGATATTTGGAGAAAGTATATATATTAATCTAATAAAATACGGCTGTAAAGGAACCGTGAAAAGTTCTTTTACAGCCGTTTGTTTATGCAAAAATTATTCGTGCTCAGCAAGCCAAGCTTCAACTTTGTTCTTAGCTATTCTCTTTATGTCTTCTGTGGGATAGGGACTTTCTTCGCCGCCGTTAACATAAAGGAAATAAGAGCCTGTTGCGGTTTGATAAAGGCTTTCTTCGTAGCCCTTAGCATCACCAAAACAACCAACGCAAGCTTTTTTTACGAGAGTAGCGTTATCGGTATCGTATTCACATTTGCAAATCGTCTTTTTCATTGTCAAACTCCTTAATTTGTATTATCATAGATATTATAATGTTTTCGGCATAAACAGTCAACATACAATTAGTAGAAAAATGAGCGATAATTAGGGCACGGCTTTTTGTATTTTACACAAAAAGTGTGCTTAACAGGGGTAAAAGACTGCGTTAACCCTTTGTGCGAAGTTTTTTTAAAAAGTCCCACACTAGGTCTGACGACTTCGCAGGTACTCGCAACAAAAACAAGGGCGACATTTAATGCCGCCCTTTGTTACGTGTGATCGCAAATCTTAGTCTATGCTGATGGGCTTCTGAGCGTTAGCCTTTACCTTTTCGGTAAGGAGGCCAAGGTTCATTTCGATAACGTCTTTCTGACCGTCAACACGGGAAGCGATTTCGGTGTTAAGCTGTTCAACCAAACCGGTTGTTGCCAAAAGGCTACCGTAAACCTGACCAAGGTCATAAACACGAGAACCGAATACGATGTCGAGGATTTCTGCGGAATCGGGATCCTGTGCATCGCCTCTCTTAAGCTGCTTCTCATAGTATTCAGGAGTCAAATAATCCTTGCTGTATGCTGCGAGAGCGTCGATGATGATACCGAGCTGCTTTGCATTTTCGCCGGTCAAAGAAGCGTGCTTGGGAACAAAGAGAACGCTGGTGGTGTGTGCGCCCATGTTGTGATAATATCTGTCGTCTGCTGCGTTGTACTTAGGAATGGGAAGGAAACCGAAGTCATCTTCCATATCTCTAAAGTAGGGAAGGTGGATAAGAGAAGTCATGTAGAAAAGACCTCTGCCTTCTTTGAAAGCGTTGGTAACGGTCATTTCGTAAACGTCTTCGCCTTCGTACTTGTCCTTGTAGATGTCAAGGTCAGCAACGAGAACGTCGTTAGTGTTGAGGTAAAGGTTAACAGCATCGGTCAATGCGGGATAGCCTGCACCGGTAGGAAGGTCAAGAACAGGCTCGTCGCTTGCGTTCTTGTCGATGATCTTGTTGCCGCTTGCGAGGAAGTGGTTGTAAAGGTTGGAAGTTTCGGTAAGCAAACCGTAAGTATCAAATTCGTCTCTTACGCCGTCAGCCTTGGAGTCGTGACCGAAGCCGGTGACGATTTCCTTGAATTTTTCAAAGGTCCATTCGCCGTTCTTTGCCATATCGTAAAGATCCTGAGGGTTGCCGCCGTTTTCTTCGTAAAGGTCCTTGTTGAAGAGGATTACGAACGTACCGTCGTTATCGTAGGTGTTGATATCGCCGAGTGCGTAGTAAAGCTCATCACAGTAAGAAAGGTCTTCAAGAGCGTACTGGTCCCACCAAGGCTTGGAGAAGTCAATACCTAAATCGTTAAGGTCAGCAAGAAGACCGTCCTGTACGAAGGAGAAGTAATAGAAGTAAGACTCAAAGCAGAAGTCATACTTAGAGGTACCGCCGAGAATATCGTTGTTGAGTTCTGTACGAATTTCGCCTGCGGTGCTGGTGCTCATTTCACCGGTAACGGTGCAGTTATAAGCAGCCTGTACGTCATCAAGAACGTGCTTCTTAGCAGCGTTGATGTTGGTCATAGTGCCGTCTTCGGAGTCTTCCCAAATAACTTCACCCTGGAAGTCGATAGTGGGCTTACCAAAGCCGAACCAACGCTGAAGGATGTAAAACTCACGACCGCCCATATCAACAGCTTCGGGAAGCATATCGTGGTATACAACGTCACTGTTGGAACCGGAGTTGCTTTCGTTAACGTTACCGGAAATAACGCTACCTTGAGAGTTGTTGTCGCCGGTAGAGGATGTGTCGCCTTCTTTATCGTCGCCGCCGCAAGCTACGAAGCAAGCTGCAACCATAATGAGAGCTAACAACGCACAAAGAATTTTTTTCATACTCTTTCTCCTTATGTAGAATTGTTACATTAATTATATCATATACCTTTTGCTAAGTCAATAGTTTTTTTGCATTTTGAGGGCCTATGACGTTATTAAAAATCGAGATATTATGCACTTGACAGAGGGAAAGGAGTGATGTAAAATAATGAACGGTGATTGTTTTGAAAACTTGTATATATAACTTGTGTGAAGGTTTTGTTGATGACGTGGCTTTGGAAGCTTGTGCCCGTTTTATAAAAGATGGCGGCCTTGTGGCTTTCCCCACGGAAACCGTTTACGGTTTGGGGTGCAACGGATTTGATGAAGCGGCGGTGGAGAGTTTGTACGAGGCTAAAAACCGCCCCTTGGTAAAGCCTATAAGCCTTTGCGTGCACGACCTTTCCGTGGCAGAAAGCGTAGCGGTGTTTGATGATAGGGCAAGAGCGTTGTTTAAAGCTTTTATGCCCGGTCCTCTTACGGTAGTTTTACCTAAACGCCCCTGCGTGCCCGATATAGTTACCGCAGGTCTTGACAGCGTAGGTATCAGGGTGCCTTCGAACCCGATAGCCTTAAAACTTTCAAAGCTTTCGGGTGTGCCCATAGCGTTGCCTTCGGCAAATTTGTCGGGGCAGGGCGCGTTAACCGACGGGAACGAAGTGGTATCGGTTTTTGACGGCAAAATAGATGCCGTAATCAACGGGGGAAGAACGGAAAAGGGAATGGAATCAACCATAGTATCTCTGGTAGGCGAGCCGCGTATTATAAGGTGCGGCGCAATCTCTGATGAAACACTTGAACCGTATCTGAAATAAGGAGGAAATGGCTTGTATATTATAGGCTTATGCGGAAGAAGCGGCAGCGGCAAAAGCACCGTTGCAACTCTTTTGCGCCTAAGAGGAGCCGTTCAAATAGATGCTGACGAGGTTTGCCGTTACGTTTATGCCAACGATCGCGGTTGCATAGAAGAACTAAAGGCTAATTTCGGTGAAGATATATACAAAAACGGCGGCATTGACCGTCCGTTGCTTTCAAAGCGAGCTTATGAAGCCGAAAACGGATTTAAGCTTCTGAACTCCATTGCTCACAAATATATAACCTACGAGATAGAGAACAGAATAAAGAGTTTAAAAGGTAAACGAACCGTGTTGCTTGACGCACCTTTGCTTTTTGAGGCGGGACTTGAAAAACGTTGCCACGCCGTATTGGCGGTGGTTAGCGACGATAAGCTTTCGGTAAAAAGACTTATGCGCAGAGAAGGGAAAAGCGAAGAAGAGTTGCGCCGCAGACTTGATATGCAAATATCAGCAAAAGAGCTGACACGAAGAAGCGATTTCGTTATCTTTAATAACGGCAGTCTTTCGGAGCTTAAAATAAAAACCTACCAAGCAATGCTGTACATACACTTGAAGTTAAATGCTGTAAAACGCACGAAAGGAAGGCGCTATTATGCTAAAGCTAACGGTTAAGTGCTTTTGTTTGCTTCTTGCGTTGACCTTTGTTTTGTGTTCGTGCACGGCAATCCAAAAAACAATGTATCCCTTGAGATACCGGGAGTTAATACTAAAATACAGCGAGCAGTACGACATCCCGAAGGATTTGCTGAGTGCTTTGATAAATGCGGAAAGCGGATTTGACCCAGAAGCAAAGTCGTCCGCGGGAGCCGTTGGTCTTATGCAGCTTTTACCCACTACCGCGGAGGAAATGGCGGGCAGAATGGGTATCGAATACAAAGAAGAAACGCTTACAGACCCCGAAACCAACATAAGCTACGGCGCTTATTATCTGTCTTATCTTAATAAGTACGTATCTTCCGATTGGGAAACGGTATGCGCGGCTTATAATGCAGGCTTCGGCAGAGTAAGCGGTTGGCTTGCAGACGAAAGGTATTCCGATGACGGAGTAAGTCTTAAAACCATTCCCTTTGAGGAAACGAAAAATTATGTAAACAAAATAAAAAAAAGCAGAGCTAAATATTTGGAGCTTTACTTCAGCGAAGAAGGAGAAGACAGCAAATGACGGAAGAAATGAAGAAAAAATTACTTTATAGTGCAAAACCATCCTACGAAACCGCAGACAGAGCAGATATATATGACTTTTGTGAAGGCTATAAATGCTTTATGGATGCGGCAAAAACCGAGAGGGAAGCGGTGGCATTTGCAAAAACGGTGGCAGAAGCTAAGGGTTTTGCTCTCTTTGACCGCAAAAAGACCTACAAGGCAGGCGATAAGGTTTATTACGTTAACCGCGACAAGAGCATAGTTCTTGCGGTTATAGGCAGTGAAGCAATTGAAAAAGGTGCTAACATTATCGTAGCGCACGTTGACAGTCCGAGGCTTGATATAAAACAGCGTCCGTTGTACGAAGACGGCGGCTTGGCTTATTTTAAGACGCATTATTACGGCGGAGTTAAAAAATATCAATGGACTGCGATGCCCTTGGCATTACACGGTACGGTTATTAAAAGCGACGGTACGAAAATTAATATAGCCTTGGGTGACGACCGAGATGAAGGAGCGTTTTATATAAGCGACCTTATGCCGCACATAGCCAAGGATCAAATTGACAAGCCTCTTGGGACGGCGATAACCGGCGAAGGACTTAACGTGATAGTCGGCTCTATTCCTTGTGATGAGGAAAACAACCCCATAAAGCTGGCTGTTCTTGCGGATTTGTACGAAAAATACGGTATTACGGAAAAAGATTTGATAACCGCAGAGCTTTGTGCGGTGCCCGCCGATAAGGCGAGGGATATAGGCTTGGATAAGAGCATGATAGCCGCTTACGGTCACGACGACAGAATATGTGCATACCCCTCTATGTGTGCTTTGTTTGAAGAAACGGTTCCCAAGCGTACCTGCGTATGCATTTTTGCAGACAAGGAAGAAGTGGGAAGCTACGGTGTAACGGGTATGTCGTCCGCCGCCTATAAAAACTTCCTGACGGATCTGTGCGCTATGGATAACGCGAACTTCAATGCCTTTTGCGAGAACAGTATTTGCATTTCCGCAGACGTAGGCGGCGCTTACGATTCTTGCTACGGTGATGCCTACGACGCAAAGAACTCAGCTTATATCAACAAAGGCGTTGTTATAACTAAATATGCAGGCTCACGCGGGAAGTCCGGCACCTCTGATGCAACGGCAGAGCTTTTGGCAAGGGTTACGGGTGCTTTGGACAAAGACGGCGTTGCGTGGCAGACGGGTGAGTACGGTAAGGTGGACCAAGGCGGAGCCGGTACGGTTTCCACTGAGGTAGCATTGCTCAACATCGACGTAATAGACGTGGGCGTGCCTTTGCTTTCCATGCATTCTCCTTTTGAATTGGCTTCCAAGGCTGATATTTACGCCATGTACAAGGCAGCAAAATCGTTCTTTGCCTTATAATTAACAGATTTTATCCCCCTTCATACACTGTTATGAAGGGGGATTTTTCTATGAAAAACAAAAGAATGTCAGTAGCTTTCATTTTGAATATCGGGTTTGCTTTTTTGGAGCTTTTCGGCGGCCTCTTCACGGGGAGTATTGCAATAATCTCCGATGCTTTTCACGATTTTTGTGATGCACTCACCATAGGAGTTTCCTATTATTTGGAAAAGAAAAGCAAAAAAACACCGGATAGCTCCCATAGTTACGGTTACAGTCGCTATTCGGTACTTGGCGCGGTTATCACTAACTGTATTCTGGTTATTGGCTCTGTGGCTGTCGTATATAACGGTGTAAGCCGCCTGTTTCACACCTCTCAAGTTTACACGGACGGTATGATATATTTTGCGATATTCGGCATAATTGCAAATACCGTTGCGGTTTATTGTACCAAAGGCGGAGATTCTTTGAATCAAAAAGCCGTAAACTTGCATATGAGCGAGGACGTTTTATGCTGGGTAGCAATACTTATAGGCGGTATAATAATCAAATTTACGGGGTTGTACGTTATCGATGCGTTGCTGTCCTTCGGGGTTGGACTTTACGTTTTGGTAAGTGCTGCGCTGTCTTTTGGTGATATAATCGATATATTTCTGGAAAAAACTCCTAAAAACATATCGTTAAGTTTTATTAGAGATACGCTTTCCGAGATGCCGCAAATAATTGACGTGCATCATATTCACGTGCGAAGCATTGACGGGGTTACGAACAGTGCCACCATGCACGTTGTAATCTCAAGTGCGGATATCCCCGCCCTGAAGCTTCAAATTAAGACGGCTTTGCGTAAGCTCGGCATATATCACAGCACCTTGGAGTTTGAAACTGCAGAGGAAATGGAAGCCGAAAGCGGTGAACTGTAAGTAAATATTGCAATATAAAATCCGCTCGTTATGCGAGCGGATTTTTGTCATAAATTAGTGATAATCGCTTACAAAGGGTTCTCCTTCGATGGTTACTATAACCTGGTATATTTCATAATTATCAAGTAATGTCGATACAACGCAAGTAACGCCCGACTCGGTAAAAAGTCCTGCGTAAACGTGATTTCCAAAGGCTTCGTTAAGGTCGATATACGCTTTGCCGTTCTTTATTTCAAAGGAGTTCACCTTTATGTCGGAATTCCAACCGCTTTCCTTTACCAGTGCCGCTATAAGTCCGTCAATAGTGCCGTCATAGCTAACGGGGTAGGGGTATAAATCAAGCGCGTAAACGTCAAACAAGCTAATGGTTGCGTAGTGTTTGCCGTCGTCTTCTTTGCCAAAGTATGGGAATATGGATTTCCCCTTGAGCTTGTCGTCTGCAGTGATAAGCACTCTTTCGATGCCCTTGTCGCCGTAATATTCAAGCAAGGAGTTTACAACACAGCCGAAACCAAGGGATTCATCGGTAGACATAAGGTAATCGCGGCAGGTCTGATCAAGGTCTATGTGCGCCACACCGTTCATCGTATAAAAATGGTTAACGGAGGTGCCTTGCGGTAAGGCATCCAAATTTACAAGCGCGGAAATTATCCCCTCGGCAGTGCCGTCAAAGCTAATAGTTGCGGATACTAAGGCGTCGCCTTCGGGAACGTATACGGTAGTTTCCTTTTCTTCTCTTTCAAAGTTGTCAAAGGGTATCGTAGAAAGTGTGCCGTTTTCATCGTAGCCGATAAGTGCATAGCAGACTTTTCCGTTGTCGTCAACGTAGGATATACCGCGGTTGGAGAACCTTTCTCTTATATAGGTTTGTGCACGAAAAGAGTTATCGGGTGTAAGAAGCTCAGCTTCATACAGCGCTCCGCTTGAGTACGGGTCGCCGTTTTCGTCATAAAAAACGCGAATATACTTAAAATCCGCAACTTCTTCCGACACCGCAACCTGAACGGACGAATATACCATATTGGCGGCGTATTCTCTGTCAAGGAAGTCGGTTTCGTCTTCGATGTAAGTTGTGAAATTTACGCTTATCTCAAGCTTTGACAGGTCTTCCGATGACTCATCTGCGAAAGATACCTCGTCATAGATTGAATTATCAAAACTTTCTTCCGAATGGCTGTCGGTGCTTGTTTCTTTATCTGTGCTCGCGGTACACGAAGACATCAAAAAGCTAATAACCAATGTCAGGCATACAGCGAGCAACGCAATTTTTAGCTTCATTGTATTTACTCCTCTTGTATATGCTTTTGGATTTTGTCCGAAATCAATGCAAGCTCTGCCACATTAAGCTCCTCGCCTCTTACGGTGGGACTGTGTGACTCCGTTATTATGCTAAGCAACGCTTCTTTGCTTAATCTGTTGCCGAAAACGGATGAAAGTGAGTTAACCAGCGTTTTGCGCCTTGTGGCAAACGCACCCTTAACTACCTCAAAAAACGTCTTCTCACATATCGGTTTTACGGGTTTATCCTTGTATGGAATTATACTGATTACCGCCGAGTCAACCTTAGGCTTGGGTGAGAAGTTGGCAGCACCTACCTTGAAGTGCTTTACAACCTTTGCGTAATAGTTAACGGAAGCGGTAATTGCGCCGTAGCCTTCTTCTTTGGGCTTCGCCGCGAGTCTGTCAGCAACTTCCTTTTGCACCATGACCGTTATGGATTTAAAGTTGTACTTGCCTTCCAAAAGCTTCATAACTATGGGGGTGGTTATGTAGTAAGGAAGATTAGCGCAAACACAGCATTCCATTCCGCCGAATTCTGTTTCTATGATATCGTCCAAGTCGCATTTAATCACGTCCTGGTTTATCAGCTTAAAGTTGTCACAGCCTTCAAAACGGCTGTTTAAGTGAGGTATCAGCTCCTCGTCTATCTCAATGGCAACCACCTTGGGGGATATATTAAGCAACTGCTTCGTAAGGATACCCATACCCGGTCCGATTTCGATAACGCCTGTGTTTTCATCGGCACCGCAAACGGATGCTATGCGTATGGGTATGTTGTCGCTTGTCAAAAAATTCTGCCCCAAGGCTTTTTTCTTTGTAAACTCCATTAGTTATCCTTATCAATAACGGTAAGGAATACGGCAGTGTTATCTATCGCAAACTGACCGTGAGGGATACGAGGGTCAAAGTAAATGCAGTCGCCGGCTGACAATGTAACCGTCTTTTTGCCTATGGTAACGCCAATCTTGCCCTCAAGCACGTAATTGAACTCCTGACCGTTGTGGCTTACAAGCTCAGGCGGTGTGTCGGAAACGTCTATGGTTACAAGCATCGGCTCTTTGTTTTTGTTTTTATAATTATGTGCCAACGCTTCGAATTTGTATCCCGCATATCTGTCGATGGCGATGCCCGTTCCCTTGCGGGTAACGGTATAATCAAGCATACGGGGAGTTTCTCCAATCAAAATTTCGGATGCATCCACACCGAATATAGCGGCAACACCGTACATCATGCTTATGGGGATGTCCTTAGCGCCGTTCTCATAATCATTGTAAAGACTTATGGATATACCAAGCTTTTCTGCTACCTCGGCTTGGGAAAGGTCGAGAATATCACGCAGGTACTTTATACGCTCTGTTACCTGTTTAAGCTTATCTTCTTGCTCTTTATACATATAAAAACGCCTCCTAACCGGAATTATCTTGGTTCATTTGATTATATCACATTTACCTTTTGCCGTCAATAAGTTTTCTGATATAACATTCTTTTCTCTATAGGAAAACGCGTATTTCTTATACTCGTTTTCTCCCATAGTGCTTATCATTTCCGCGGAAATATTTTCTATGGCATCCTCATCGAAATCCAAAAGCGGACTGCTTACGGCTTGCTTGTTATAGGGGCATACGTTTTGACATATATCACACCCCCAAACAGTTTTCGTTTTAGCAAGGATAATTTTGTCTTCGATAGCCTTATTTTTCTTTTGTGATATGGCTGAAAGGCAAAGCTTTGTATCTATTTTATCATCGCCTATAGCGTTGTTTGGGCAAGCCTTTGTGCAAGCGTTGCAGTCGCCGCAATTCAAATCACAGTTCCTTATTTCTTCTTCAATCCTTTTAGTAAACAGAAAGCATCCGATAAATACGAAGCTTCCGTAGGTAGGGTTGATCAGCAGACTGTTTTTTCCTATAAACCCCAAACCGCATTTTGCGGCACCTTCTTTTTCAAAAATAGGGGAGTGGTCCGCAAAAGCAAACACCTTGCCGCCGCTTATTTCTTCAAGCCGCGGCAGTAGCTTTTCCGAAAGCCTGCTGAAGTACAGGTGGTAATCGGTTATTCTGGCAAAAAGCCCCATATTATATCCGTCCGTTGGGAAAACGTTGCCCGTTTTGTAGGGCATAAGTACAAAAAGAACGGATCTTATTTGTTCCTTGGGAAGAAGGCGGCGATTTATAACCGTAAGCTTTTCAAAGTCTACTATTCCGTATTCGTAGATTTTGTTGTTTTTCAGTAATTCTTTCATCGTCATACACATATATGTAAAAAAGGCGGTAAAAAACCGCCTTTTAATATCACAAATTAGTCAGAAATATAAGGAAGAAGCGCTACGTGTCTTGCACGCTTAACAGCGGTAGTAAGCTGTCTCTGATGCTTAGCACAAGTGCCGGTAACACGTCTGGGAAGAATCTTGGAACGTTCGGAAAGGTTTCTTCTCAACTTAAAGGTATCCTTATAATCAATATGCTCTATTTTGTCAGCACAGAAAGAGCAAACCTTTTTTCTCTTCTTAGGTCTGAAGGGCTTTTGCATTTCAGACTTAACTTCGGTTTTGTTGGTGTTGTTATCCAAAGCAATAACCTCCTTTTCAATAATCTGTTTCATTAATTAGAATGGCAACTCATCGTCTGCAGAAAGCTCTTCAAAAGAGCCTTCAGCCTTGGGTGAGCTGTAATTAGGCATCTCAGCTACGGGCGCGCCGCCAACGGGACCGTCACCTTTCTTTTCAACAAAGGAACATTCGTCCGCAACGATTTCGTAAGAGATGCGCTTTGCTCCGTTAGCATCCGTCCAAGAACGGGTCTGAAGCGAGCCGCAAACAAGAATTGGCTTACCCTTGGTGAAGAAGCGAGTTACAAACTCAGCCGTCTGTCTCCAAGCAACAATATCAAAGAAATCGGACTGGGGCTGTTCACCGCTGCGAGAAAGGCGTCTTGCAACACCGATTCTGAAAGAAGTAACAGCAATACCGCTTTGAGTTTGTCTAAGCTCAGGGTCGGCAACTAAATGCCCCATAAGTATGATTCTGTTAAAACTTGCCATAAGCTCCTCCTGCGTTTAAAACGCATAAACCTATTCTTCTACTCTTGTGATGAGAGAACGAAGCACGCCGTCGGTAATGTTAAATATTCTGTCGAGCTCCTTGGGAAAATCGGGAGCGGACTCGAATTTAACAAGTACGTAATAGCCTTCAACCAAGTCGTTAATGGGGTAGGCAAGTCTTCTGTTGCCCCACTCATTGACGGTCATGGAATCTGCTGTAGCGTTTGCCTCAACAAGACCGGTGAACTTAGTCACAACGGTGTTTATGCCTTCTTCACCTAAAGTGCTGTCAACGATAAACAGGCATTCGTACATTGCTTTCTTTTCCATCAAAAACACCTCCTTTTGGTCTGTGGCTCTGCCCTTTACGGCAGAGCAAGGAGAAAACAGATTAATGTTTTCTTACTTAGAGTGGATTTTATCAAAAAAAACACCGTTTGTCAAGATGTTTTTTCTTTTTTTATGAAAATATTGTAAGAAGCAGACGCAATTTTTTATTTTACCTCAAATTACCTCGCTGAAAAAACGGACCTGCTGAAAAGCAAGTCCGTTTTTGGTGAACTATAACGCACTAAAGACGAACTATAGTCCGTCATGTTGGCTATTCGACATTTTAGCCCTGAGCCCCAACCTTCCCTTACGTTGCCGCCGGATATGCTTTCTGTCCGTCTACCACCGTAGGTGAGGTCGATATCAATTTCGTCGTCATATAGATAAATCTTGTTTACGAGAGTTGTCACCAAAGCTCTTCTGCTTCTGATGTCATCATCTTTGGCGTCTCTCAAATACGTGAAGTAGTCGATAACATCCTCTTCATCTACGATGATAAGCTGTTCCTTCTCTTGGGCTATCTGGCTCACAAGCAGTCCTTCGCTTTCTTGGAGGACAGAATAATCTTCATATAGCTTCTGTCTAACCGACGCTATATCGCACTCAATAATCCTTTGGGTGAGCTTCTCTTGATTTCTTTTGTTTTCTGCAAGCAGCTTTTCGAGCCTATCAAGTTCGCTTGTATCCATCACGTCTTTTTTAAACTGTGAGACTTGAGCAGCGATTATCTTTATATTCTCATCGGTCAAGAGCGCCCTGCAAGCCGACACTACAACATCCTCTATATAGTCTTGACGAATAGCTTTTTTGTTACAAGCCTTTACCTTCGCTTGGACACACTTATAATAGGAGTAGCTTGCTCCATTGGATGACCTCCCTCTTTCTCCTATCATTCGATGCCCACACTTGCCGCAGAAAAGTCTCGTTGTGAGCAAATATTCTACCTCTCTGGTTCTCACGTGTGCCGGAGCTGCCTTGTGCTCTTCAATTTTTCTTTGAGCCGCTTCAAACAACTCATCTGAGATTATCCTTGGCATCCCGCCGGGGACTTCATTACCTTTATATGTGTATATGCCTAAGTACCTCCTGTTTCTCAGTATGGTGCGTAACGAGTTTTTATTGAATTTAGCACCATGCGTTGTTCGTATCTGCTTATCATTAAGGGTTCTGCAGATTTCGCTTGTTGGATGTCCCGCTACAAACATCTCGAAAATCAATCTGACCGCCGCAGCGCCGTTCTCCTCTATGATAAACCTCTTGTCGGGCCCGACAGCAAACCCGAGAGGAATGCATCCCCCTGTAGATAAACATTTCTCGGCGTTGATATCCATCCCTCGTTTAATCTTTTGACCCAGCTCAGCGCTATAATACTCAGCCATACCCTCAAGCACAGCTTCCATCAAGATGCCGCTCGCATCGTGAGAGATGTTTTCCTTGGCTGATAGCACTCTGACGCCATTCTTTTTTAGCTTGGCCTTATAGGTTGCGCTGTCGTATCTATTCCTTGCAAATCTGTCCAGCTGATAAACGATTACGAACTGAAAGCTCTTGTTTGCGCTGTCTTTTATCATCTGCAGAAAGTCGGGTCTTGCATCGGAGGTGCCGCTTATAGCTCTATCTATATACTCACCTACTATAGTATAACCGTTTCTCTCTGCATATTCATAGCAAACCTTTAACTGACCCTCAATAGATTGCTCTGTCTGTCTGTGAGACGAAAAGCGTGCGTATATAACAGCGTTCACAAATAAACCCTCCCCGTAAGTATGTTACACAATTATATTACACAGAACGAGAACCTTTGTCAAGACAAAAAAATCGGAGCCACCAAATGGTAGCCCCGATTTTTCTTTTCCCTATTCTTCTATTTCTGTGTCATCTCCGCGCTCTACAACGCGAGAGCTCCACATATCTGCCCAGTGAAGTACCATAAACAGAGGTGTCTCCTTCCCGAGCATCTCGTGCTTCATAAAGTCGTACAAGCCGTCGTGACACAGGATAGCCCACTCTTCGCCCTCAGATAGCTCGATATAGCGCTGAGCAAGCTTGATTGAGCGAACAGCGTGTGGCACTGCAGAGAGGCCGGGGTTGCGCTTATAAGGCTTGGTTGCGGATACCTTGCCGCTCTTAAGCACATTCTCGATATACATCTGTTTGCTATGGTCGCCCACCTTGCCCAAGTCGTGCAGCAAGGCACATATAGCTATTGTATCTTTGCTGAAGCCTGCGCCGAGAGCTTTGTTGAGCTTGAGGGCTGTCTCGTACACATTCCAAGAATGCTCAGCCAATCCACCCTCTTGACATAGATGGTTGCCTCCGCTGCAGGGAGCGCTAAAGAAGCCAACCTCATCCATAAAGGCTATAAGGTTTTTTATCCCCTTGCGTCGGGTTTTAGTTAGAGCCTCAACAATGAGTGCTCTGTAATCTTTTTGTGGCTCAGAAACGAATTCCAAGCCTGCTGATGTTAGTTCTGTCATTATCTTACTCCTTTAATCATAGTCAACCGTTTGGCTGCTATCTATGTTATTAGAGAAAGGAGCCAAGATTAAAAAGCCCTGCGGTTTGCCGCAGGGCTACATCGGCATCACACGATACCAAAGTATTTCTCGAAGAACGCTTGTATCTTCTCAATAACGGTCTGCTTCTTGGCTGCTCGGTTGCCGCCGCCAAAACGAGATACAGGAGGCATCAGCTTGTCAGGGTCTGTTCCTGTGGTCTTAACGCCGCCATCTCGGAAAGCGTTTTCGATGTATTTTCTGGTTTCTTCGTCCTTGAGCTTTTCTTCTGTGATAAGAGCCGACAGGTCGGCTTCTTTCTGCTCAAGAACAAATCTTCTCCAATCGCTATTAACATCGGTCTGGGTGTTGACGGTAGCGATAAATCCTTCAATAAGTTCCCTCTTGGAGCGAAGTTCAATGCTGGACTTGATTGCTCTGTCAATGGCAATAAGAACTTCCTTATCTTCGCAGTTAGACTTGTGGTACCCTCACTATTTGTCGAGTGAATAAAAAAGGAGCGCCCAACTTGTTTGACTTACAAGCTGAGCGCTCTCTTTCTTTGATTTCTACCAGGTGGTTTGTTCGATATTCTGTTTTGGGTTCTCATTTGTTTTTCTCCTTCCTAAATGCGCGAACGGGCGATGGCGGATTTACCGTCACCGCCCGTTCGGGTGGATTATTGTGTTTTGGTGCAGTTTCCCTTGAAAGCTGCTTTTACAGACACATTATAACATATTCTGCCACGCATAAATTGTCGTTCTATGGCGGAGAGGAATAATTTTTTTGAAGAAGGCGCCGCCGAAGCGACGC
>JAFQHW010000030.1 GCA_017397805.1 Clostridia bacterium
CTGTCTCATAGCATTAACAAATTGTGAACGTTATGTGCAAGCTTAACAAAAAATCAAGGACATCGCTTGAATGCCCTTGATTTTTTTGTAGCTTTTATATATGGTTTCATCTCAAAATTTCAATTTGAGACAGCCCCTTTTCAATTAAATCTACTCTTGCTTATTTCCTCAACTCTGACCCATTACTATTTTTTCCAGGGCGATGCAGTCGGTGGTCGTCAGCGCGCGGTCGCCGTCAAGGTCGGCGGCAACGAAGGCGGCGTCTGCAAGGGGGCGCTCGCCCTTTATTGCGGTGCTTATGCTTATACAATCCGCCGCCGAAACGATAGCGTCACCGTTAAGGTCCGAGATAAGTACGGCGGTACAGCTTTCGTCTGCACAGGTGATGGTAAATCCCGTGCCTATCCGCACGTTGTCGGCAACCGCGTTGCCTTGGGAATCGTATATGGTAACCTCGTATTTAAAAAGCTCTTTCAAATCGGCACTCTGCGCACCCAAGGAAAATCCCGAAAAATACTTTTCAGTAAGTTGATAGCCGCCTTCTTCCAAAACTTTGTCCTTAAGCACCAAACCGGGGGCAACCACTGTAAAGGCGGTGTCTATAAGTGTATGCATGGTGGGCGCAGAGCCGCTTATGGTGCCCAACTCTACCTTGTAGTTGTATTCACCCACGTCAAGGGCATCAAAGGCTATGCTTTGGTTAGCCGCAGACAAGTCAAAGCTGTAAGCGTAGGGGTTTTCCGTGTAGGTGGCGATGGTTCCGTCCGCACCCGAAAGGGTAACCCTTACGGTGTAGATGCCCGCATCACTTTCCACGGTGCCGCCTATATTGAATCCGTCACCCTTCTTCAGCTCAACGGGATAGGCGGCTGACGCTACCCGTGACCACGCCGCATAGAAGGTGACGATGTCCGTGTCAATACTTGAAGTGGAAGCTAAGGAACAGCCGTTAAGGTAGGCTCTTAAAAGGTTATCCGTGGTATCCTCGCCCACGTTTATCCAACTGCCGCTCAAATCGTTTACGTTCTTGTAGGACCATTGGTTTTTACTGCGACGGTGTGCTATCCAACCGGAGAACACGTAACCGTCCCTGACGAAAGCGTTCTTCGTGGTATAGGTATCGGTACCGTAAACCACTTTGGTGTCTGCCATAGTGCCCGTACCGCCGTTGCCGTCGTACTGCACGTAAAATGCCTTGGTGCCCGTGCTGTCGGGCGTCCATTGAGCGTGGCAGGTAACAGTGTCGCCGTCTACGCCCGAAAGCGCAGAAACCCTGCGGCGGTCTTCGTATAAAGCAAGATATGCACCCATAGGCTGTTCGCCCTTGGTGTGCCATCTTGCGGAGCCGTCTGCTTCAAAGTAAAGCCATTTGCCGTCAGAGCTACGGCTGAGATACCAGCCTGCAAAGCTGTAGCCGTCCCTTGTAAAAGTGTTTATACGCAGTCTTGTGGCTATGCCGCGTATATGCTTGGTGGCACTCATAGAGCCACTGCCGCCGTTGGCATCGTACTTGGTGGTCCATACGATAGAGCTATCGTCAACTATGGGGGTAAAATCACCGCTTCCGCTGGTGTAGCTGCAGGAATATACACCCTCCTTGGAGATAGAGGAGGTGTTCATTATAAAATACAGTTTAAGGTCGCCGTCGGTGCCTTGCCCCGTTCTGAAGCTGCAGGATTCTATCTCAAATACCTCCTCACTCGTGTCCTCAAACAAAAAGGAGGTCACCGTGGGGAACACGGTTGCAGAGGTTTCGGCAGTGCTTGCCAAACGCTCGTCCGTAACGAAATCTGCTATGTTGAACGTGATAATTACACTGCGGGAAGAGTTGTTGATCTTATCCCACAGGGGTATATAAAGCACCTTTTCGTTGTGGTTGTAGCCGAAGCCTTGGTTGGTCCAGCTTTCCATGTTGTCGTAGGTGCCGTAGGAGGAGCTGCTCGTTGCGAACACCGCGTTGTGCATATCTGCGTTGAACAGCTTGTATATGGTTATTTTGGTGGGGTTCGACTCAGGACCGCCCGTAGCGTCAACGGGTATCTTGCAGTAATAAAAGGTTGCCGAGCGTTTTATAAGAAAATAAAAGTAACCGCCTTCGGTTTTGATATGCCGCATAGAGCCGCAGTTGACCGAAGTGCCGCCCGTCGTAACCAGGTCAAAATACCCCGTAAAATACAGTCCGTCGTTATCGATCTTCAGGCGTGAAAGCGCTCTGCCCGTGATAATGGTCGCGGCAAACAGATAGTTTACCGTAACACCGTTTTCCTTGGTGCCGCACACCATAAGCTCGTTAGCGTGCCCTATGGTGTTACATCCTACGGGGGTAGTAGCCGTAAGACCGGGGTAGTAGTTCATATTAAAGCGCTCGCCGGTGTTCATATTTATACGGACTATGGCGGCAACCGCTTCACTGCTGGTTATCTTCGAAACGTAGCAGTAGTTGGTGCCCGTGTTCATACCCTGCAACGCCGTACAGGTGTATCCGTCCACCGACACGTTGGGAGTTTGCCATCTCATTGCAGCATCAGCCATGGTGTAGGTAGTATAACGGTCGCAGGTTATTTTGCTGGGCGTCAGCGATGGAATATTGCCGTCCTTAGCGGCAGAAACGAAAAGAGTCGCCAAACTCATCAATGTGCAAAAACACAAAATAATCGCCAAACTGCGTTTTGCTGTTTTCATATTTTACCCCCCAAATTACCGAAATTATCATATTATGCTATAATTATAACGGCATAAAAAGCCGTTGTCAACAGATACGATAAAATATGGCTTAATAAGGCAAGCAACAAATAGCTTGGCAAAGTGCGGATAAGGTACTGTTAGCTGAGGTTGAGGACTGAAGGGGTAAATGCGTTGGAATTTGAGCCCCTATCGATACGCCCCTTTTCTGAAAACATCACTATTCTAATGAATTGCGCCCATTATTTTGTGTTGCCGTAGGTAAAATTTCGGTTTATTATAATGCGGCAACCAATATATTGACAGAAACGGTATAGTATGATATAATGGCAGATGGTTAAATGAGGAATCAGCTGACTGCAGAGGATGTTGGTTCTTTTGCTTTTTTCGAGGGCGGTCTTTATGAAACAGAAACGAAAACTCGCGCTATCTACCACACAAATCATTTTGCTAAGCTTCCTTGTTACGATCCTGCTCGGAAGTGTGCTTTTGGCGCTCCCTATCAGCTCGGCAACGGGAGAAGCCGTGCCGTACGTCGATGCTCTGTTTACCGCAACTACCTCCACCTGCGTAACAGGTCTTGTTACGCTCCCTACGGTTACTTCTTGGAGCACGTTCGGACAGGTCGTAATACTGATTTTAATACAGGTTGGCGGTCTTGGTATTATTACGATTGTGTCGGGACTGATGCTTCTTCTTAACAGAAAAATGGGCATCGGAGACCGGTTGCTTATTCAGGATGCTTTTAATCTCAATACCATGGCGGGGCTTGCGAAATTCGTGCGTAACGTGCTGTTCGGTACTTTGATCATCGAATGCATCGGCGCTTTGCTGTATATGCTCGTGTTCGTTCCCGAATTCGGTGCCAAAGGGATATGGATATCCGTATTCAATTCCGTATCCGCCTTTTGTAACGCCGGAATTGACATTGTCGCAGAAAACAGCCTTTGCAACTACGCAACCAATTTGCTGCTCAACACCGTAACCTCCGCGCTCGTTATTCTCGGCGGGCTCGGATATATCGTATGGTGGGACGTGTTGCGTGTTGTAAAGAGCCGTTCCGCAAAAAACAAAAAGATATTCAGGCATCTGACCTTACACTCAAAGATTGCCGTTACGGTAACCGCAGGTCTTGTTCTCGTTGGCGGAATCCTCATATTTGTTTTTGAATATTCCAACCCGTTGACCATTGGAGAGATGTCTTTGTTCGATAAAATTCAAGTTTCCTTCTTTCAATCGGTTACCACGAGAACCGCAGGCTTTGCCACTATTCCTCAGGAAAATCTGACGAATGCCTCTGCCGCGGTGTCTATCATTTTGATGCTTATCGGCGGCTCGCCCGTAGGAACGGCAGGCGGTATGAAAACCGTGACCATTGCCGCCCTTGTTTGCTCGGCAGTTGCTACTATCAGAAACAAAAACAACGGATCGTTGTTCGGCCGCAGAATTTCCGAGAACTCGGTAAAAAAAGCAGTAGCAGTAGCAGTAACCTTTATCACCATCTGTACGACTTCTGCCGTACTCTTGATGGCAACGAGCGATGCGTCTGTCGTTGATGCGGTCTATGAAACGGTCAGCGCAACGGCAACCGTTGGACTTACAAGAAACTTGACGGCAACGCTAAGCACTTTTGGAAAGCTGATTATCATTGCGACGATGTATTTCGGCAGAGTGGGTCCTATATCCCTTGCAGTCGCTTTTGGCAGTAAGAACGAAAGTCAGAACGTGATTTCCGAGCCTACGGAAGAAATCAGTATAGGTTAAAGGAGAAAAATATGAACGCAAAGAAAACATACGCCGTCTTTGGACTTGGGAGATATGGAACTGCTGTTGCCCGTGAGCTCGTGAAGAACGGCGTTGAGGTTATAGCAGTTGACACCGACCAAAGAATCGTCAACGACGCCGCAGCCTTCCTGCCGGTATGCAAGTGTGCCGACGTGACCGATGCCGAAGTTATTTCGCGCCTTGGAATTGAAAATATTGATACGGTTATCGTTTGCATGGCGAGCAATCTCGAAGCAAGCGTTATGGCGGTTACGCTTTGTAAGGAGGCGGGAGTTAAGACCATTATCGCAAAATGCGCAAATGAGATGCACCAAAAGATATTGCTCCGTGTAGGCGCAGATCAAGTCGTATTTCCCGAAACCGAATCGGGTATCCGACTTGCAAAGAATCTGTTAAGTTCGGGATTTATTGATATGATCTCTTTGTCCAAGGACGTATCCTTGATTGAGATTGACGTGAGGGATGAGTGGATCGGCAAAAATCTGATCGAACTCAACTTGCGTAAGAAATACGGTGTCAACATCGTTGCCGTTAAGAAGGGTGAGCAAGTTGACGTAAATATCAATCCTGAGCAGGTGCTTGATGCGGAAACGACGCTGATTATAATTGCGAACACGTCGAAGCTTGGGAAACTGAAATAATTATAATAAGAAAATGAATATTTTCTGCTGTAACCGCAGTAAACTGTATTAATTGCGGCGGTGATTGCATAAGAAGGGGCGGTAAAACCGATGGTTTTTACCGCCCCTCAAGCTGATGACAAACCTTGTCATCAGCTTGGCAGAGTGCTGAGAAAGAGCGCAGACAAGACGAACCGAGGCGAAAACTGTACCTCTGTACTGCAAGCCGAGGTTCGTTTTGAACGAAAAAATATAACAAAATGCAGAAAAATAAGGAGGCTTGCCCCCTTATTTTTCTACTTCATTATATTTGTTTGTCTTCCTTTTTCGTGCTCTGTGCCTTTGTCAGTGGTCTGAGGGGCGGTAAAACCGATGGTTTTTACCGCCCCTTAAAAATTACTTTTTCAGTCCCAGTCTGTCAACGGACTCGTCACGCATTTTGTATTTGAGTATCTTGCCCGCCGCGTTCATGGGGAACTCGTCTACAAACAAGAAATATCTGGGCACCTTATGTCTTGCGATGGATGCGTTTCCGAACTCCTTCATCTCCGCTTCGTCGGCGGTTTCGCCTTTGTGGAGAATAACCCAAGCACAGCATTCCTCGCCGTACTTTTCGTCGGGCACACCTACCACCTGAACGTCACGAACCTTAGGGTTCGTCAGATAAAACTCCTCGATTTCGCGGGGGTAGAGGTTCTCACCGCCGCGGATTATCATATCCTTAAGACGGCCCGTAACCTTGTAATATCCGTCGTGGGTACGCATACAAATATCACCCGAATGGAGCCAGCCGTCACTGTCTATAGCTTGCGCGGTAGCTTCGGGCATCTTGTAATACCCTTTCATAATGTTAAACCCGCGTGCTACGAACTCGCCGCTTTCGCCGTCGGGAAGCTCGTTACCCGTTTCGGGGTCGATAATCTTGCATTCAACACCGGGGAAGGCGCTGCCAACGGTCTCAACACGGTGGTCAAGGTCCTCGTTTACCTCGCCCATAGTGCAACCGGGGGAGGCCTCCGTTTGTCCGTACACGGAAATGATCTCACGCATATTCATCTCAACGGAAGCGCGGCGCATAAGGTCTGCGGGGCAGTTTGCACCCGCCATAATGCCCGTTCTCATATAGGAGAAGTCGGTCTTTGCAAAATCGGGATGACCGAACATGGCAATAAACATGGTAGGAACGCCGTTAAAGCAGGTGATACGCTCGTCGTTTACGCAAGCAAGGGAGGATTTGGGTGAGAAATACGGAATAGGACAAAGGGTGCCGCCGTGAGTCATCATAGAGGTCATCGAAAGCACCATGCCGAAGCAATGGAACATAGGCACCTGAATCATCATACGGTCGGCGGTGGAAAGATCCATTCTGTCGCCGATGGTCTTGCCGTTGTTTACGATGTTGCGGTGGGTGAGCATAACACCCTTGGGAAAGCCCGTAGTACCTGACGTGTACTGCATATTACATACGTCGTCGGGTTTTACCAGAGAAGCTCTTCTGCGAACTTCTTCACGGGGGACAAGCTCGGAACGGGAAAGCATCTGTTCCCAAGTAAGGCAGCCGTCCATATTGAAGCCTACCGTTACCACGTTACGAAGGAAGGGCAGGTTCTTTGAATACAAGGGGGCACCCGGCTTGATGCCTTTAAGTTCGGGACACAGCTCCTCGATGATTTCCTTATAGTTTATATCTTTGCAATACTCTACCATCACCAGGGTGTGAGTATCGGACTGCTTAAGCAAATATTCTATCTCGTGAATCTTATACGCAGTGTTAACCGTAACCAAAACCGCACCGATCTTAGTGGTTGCCCAGAAGGTAATAAACCACTGGGGCACGTTGGTTGCCCAAATTGCAACGTGGTCGCCCGCTTTTACGCCGAGAGAGATCAAAGCGGCGGCACATTCGTCCACGTCGCGGCGGAACTGCTCGTAGGTTCTGGTGTAGTCCAAGGTGGGATATTTAAAAGCATACTGGTCGGGATAAGTATTCGCCATGGTGTCCAGCACGTCGGAGAAGGTGGCTTCGATAACGTCGTACTTCTTCCATACGAAGGTGCCCGTCTTGGCGCGGTTATAATACTTGCCCTCTTTGGACTTTTTGTTGCGGCTTAAAGAGGAAATATAGTTCTTAAAGTGGGTAAGCACTATATCCGCGTCGCTTATCTCTTCGTTCCAAGCGGCGCAGATGAACCCGTCGTAATTCAAAGACGAAAGGGCACCCAATAATTTTTGAACGTCCAAATCACCCTCGCCTATCAAAACCGTCTTTCCGTCCTTCATATCGCCGAGGCGGACGTATTTGATGTACGCGCCAAGGTTTTTAATGGTGGTCTCGGCACTTTCGCCTGCGGCAAAATAAGTGCCCCTAACGTTCCAGGACGCACCAACCGTTGCAGAAGCAAAATGATTGATAATGCCTATGACTTTTTCGGTGTCGGAGAGGAAGCCCACCGTTTCAAACAAAACGCTAACGTCAGCCGACTCGGCACGCTTGATGGCTTTTGCCAGCTTGCCGTTCAAAACCTCAAAGGAAACTTCGTTTTCTGCGTAAACTATAACGTTTTCAACGCCCGAAGCCGCCGCCATATCCACGTATTTTTCAATAATTTCCGCCGTAGCTTCTTCGCTGTCGATTGGCGCGGGGATACGGAGAGCAGAAACGGAAAGGTTTCTGTTTTTAAGCTTTCTTTTTGCGTCTGCAACGCGCTCGCGGCGCAAAATGCTGTCGTGATGCGCGTTCCTTTCCTTTATGGCATCGTATATCTCAAAGCCTTGAAATCCGTAGTCGTAGGCATAACGGCAGATGTCCAGAAAAGAAGCTCGACTTACGTTTTTAGTCGAAAACACTATCTTCATATTATGCCTCCTCAAATACTATCTTGTTCAAAGCGTTGATATAAGCTCTTATGCTTGCGGCAACTATATCTGTAGAGGTGCCGTTGCCTGAATAAAGCTTGCCGCCGTTGCGAAGTCTTACAAGAGCAGAACCCAACGCTTCCTTACCTTCCGTTACGGATTGCACCTGAAAATCGTCCAATTCGTAGTGGTGACCGATGCACTGCTCGATGGCGCGGAAAGCGGAATCGATAGGGCCGTCACCGTCACTTACACCGCAGATTATCTCGTCGTTGCACTTTAAGGTTACCTGCGACATAGAGCTGGATACGTTGCTGCTGGTGGTGGTGTAGGTTTCAAAGTGATAAGTGGAGGGCGCTTGCATGGCAGAGCTTGCAATAACAGCCTCAAACTCTTTATAGCCAACGGTACCCTTCTTTTCGCAAACGCGCTTTAAAGCCTTATGTACGTTGCCCACGTCAGAATCGGAAAGGTCGTAGCCCAAAACGCTTGCCGCCTGTGCTACCTGTGCAATGGTGCTGTCGGCATCAAGCAAAAGCTTCTTCTTTTCGCTGACGGTGCTTTCGTTTTCGTATGCCTCGTGGCTTATCTTTGAGAGCATATCGTCAATGCTTGCGTGTATCTTCGTGTTGTCAAGACCTATTTCCGCATCTATCTTGCCGGAGCAAACCTTCATGGCATCGGCTATCTTGCCCGTCAAAAGCACGTCTTTGCCCGCCATGGCGCATTTGATACCGTCTGCTCCCTTGGCGATAGCGGCAACGGCAGATGCTACTGCCATATTGATACCGTCGGAAACCTGAACGTAAACGGGCACGTTCACCGCCGCCTTAACGGCTTCGGTAAGTGCGGCAATCTCTTCGGGGGCGGAAACTCCCGCATCGTCGCAAACGGTTATAACCGTAGCGCCGTTGGCAACGGCTTCCTTAGCGGCAGTAATAATAAAGTCAAGCTCTGCGCGGGTAGCGTCAAGAGCAGAAAACTCTACGTCATCGCAAAGTCCCTTTGCCGCCTTAACAAGCTCCCCGATTTTCGCCAGCATTTTATCTGCCTTAACGTGGTAAACGTACTCCATCTGAACGGTGGAAACGGGAAGCTCTACCTGCAGACGGGGATTCTTTGCCATCTTTACGGATTCCCACGCATCAACCGCGGATGCAACCGTGGAGCCTACGGAGATGGCAACAACTGCGTTTTGAACGTTCTGTGCGATGGTCTTATATATAATAGTGTCCTCACGAACAGACTTTATTGCAGGTAATTCAACCGCATCCGCTCCGATGGCGTCTGCACAGTTGGCAATAGCGGATTTTTCACGGAAGAGCAAGGATACTGCTCTGTCCTCGGAAAGCTTTTTAAGCGTAATATCGGTAACGTTTATTTTTCTCATTTTAAAAACCCCTTTCAATTAACGGTTCAATATATTATATATTTACGGTTTTGCATTTTACTATGGCTTCGGTTACGTCTTTAAGTACCAGCTCGCCCTTTTGGTTGTAAACGTCGATGGAAACTTCAACAAGTCCGTTTCGTTCACTTCGTTTTACAAGCTTGGTTATGGTGGCCTTGCCCGTCAGAACGTCGTCGGCAAATACAGGCTTTAGCCACTCGATTTTGGTGGATTTCCCCGCAAGCAGCTCGTTGCCGAAAAAATCGACCTCAAGATACTTTGCCCAAACCGACATAAACGACATCACTCCCGGCGCGATAAGCTTGCCGAAGGGCGTGCTTTTTGCGTATTCCTCGTGGGTGTGCAGAGGGATGTTATCGTAATCGCGGGCAAAAGCCAACATCTTTTCCTTTTCAATAAGTGCGGGCTCGGTATCTACCGCCATTCCCAACCTAAGTTCGTCAAAATACATCAAAACACCTCTTTTGCTGTTACAAAACAAAAACCGTCCCAAAGCCTTTGCTTTGAGACGGGTGATAATAAACACTCGCGGTACCACTCAAATTGCGGACACGTAATCCGCCACCTCTTCGAAGTCCGACAACTTCTATGCACTGACGTAGCATACACGGAGACCCCTACACACGGAAAGCTTCAGGTCCTCGGCTCGGAAGTGAGAGGACGAGGATATGCAACGCGCTGATTCGCACCAACCATCAGCTCTCTGTGCCGTTCTTCTCCAAGACCATTCTTCGTCATAGCCTTTACTATTAAATTTGCTATGGATTTTAGCACAAGGAACCCCCGTTGTCAAGAGCTTTTTTGAAAAAATTTGCAAAAAACTCGGCAAAAATCAAAAAAATTCACCTTCCGAACCCAATCCCATGTAACAAAAGTGCCGATTCCGGCAAAAATTTTAGATGGAAAGCTTGACATTCTCTATATTTCGTTATACAATGTATGTAACAAAAGTGCCGATTTCGGCAAAAATATTAGATGGAGGTGCGTTATGGAGATAAAAAGGGACGTGTATTTGAACAGACTTATCGTGCGGAAACATAATGGATTCATCAAGGTCATCACCGGAATCCGCAGAAGCGGAAAATCGTATTTGCTTAACAGCTTGTTTTATAATCATTTGATAAACGAAGGTGTTGCCGAAGACCGTATAATAAAATTTGCCTTTGACACGGCGGAGGACCTGTTAAAGATCGGTGAAAACCCAATAGTCCTTGATAACGAGCGTGAGGACCGAAAGGTGGACCCCTCCAAGTTTTTGAATTGGCTGCAACCGCAGTTAACGGGCGAAGGCGCGTATTACATCCTGTTGGACGAGGTTCAAAAGCTCGGTGCCTTTGAATCCGTGCTTAACGGATTTCTTCGCAAAAGCAATCTTGACGTGTACGTCACCGGCAGTAATTCCAAATTTTTATCAAAGGACATTCTGACCGAGTTTGAAGGGAGAGGGGATGAAATTCACGTTTTGCCGCTTTCTTTCTCGGAGTATTACGAATTTAAAAAAGGGGATAAAAGCGAGGCTTTTGACGATTATTCCGTGTACGGCGGACTCCCCGCAGTGGCGCTTATGGCAACGGAGGAGCAAAAGTCGCAGTATCTTATATCGCAAATGAAAAACCTTTATCTTCGTGATATTACGGCTCGATACGGATTGAAGGACGATACGGCGATAGGCGAGGTTCTTGACGTGGTCGCTTCCGGTATATCCGCTTTGACCAACCCCAGAAACATTGCCAACACCATAAATACCGTTCACGGCGTCAATATTTGCAGTACCACGGTGGACCGTTATATAGGTCACATGGAAGACGCCTTTATGCTTACCCGCGTAAAGAGGTATAACGTTAAAGGCAGAAAATATATCGGCACACCCTATAAGATATATTTTGAGGACGTGGGGTTGCGTAACGCGCGATTAAGCTTCCGACAGATCGAAGGCACCCATATTATGGAGAACGTTATTTATAACGAGCTTCGTTACAGAGGATATCAGGTGGACGTTGGGGTGGTGGAAAGCCGTGAGATCGACGGCGAAGGGAAAGAGGTAAGAGTGCAGAGGGAAATTGATTTTATTGCCACCCTCGGCAGTAAAAAATACTATATCCAATCCGCGTACGCCATACCCGACCGTGAGAAGTACGAGCAAGAAACCGCTTCTTTCGATAAGACCATGGATTCTTTTAAAAAGATCATCATAGTGGAAAAAAGCACGAAGCCCCGCCGAGATGAAAAAGGATACGTTATGATGGGCATTAAGGAGTTCTTGCTGGATAAGGACAGCCTTGAAGCTTAATTGAATAAATGCAAAAATCCGATGAGGAACTGTTCCCCGTCGGATTTTTTGTTTGGAATCCTATCTTCAATTATGACCGAACCCCCGGTTAACGGCGGGCAGATCAATCTTCTTCCAACAACTTGGAGGGAGATATTTTTAATACCTGTGCGATTTTGAACAGTGTTTCAAGAGAAACACCCCGAACTGTGCCCGTACCTTCAACTTGCCCTACGAAACTGACACTTTTTCCTATAAGCTCGGCAAAATATTCCTGAGTATAACCTGCTTTTCTTCTGTAATATGCAATTTTCAAGCCGAGAGTAATATATTTGTCCGCAAATTCCGTGTTCATCGTATCTCCCCTTTTTCTATATTTTATCGAAAAAGGCGAGAATTTATTATAAGATACGGTTGCAGATATATTTACTTTAAGTGAAAGATAGTTTATAATAATTAAATGATCTTTTACTTTGAAGAGGGGATTGGCATGAGGGAAAATACTTGTTGCTTCATAGGGCACAGAACCATAAACGAAACCGAAGAGCTGAAAAACGAGCTGACGGAGCTTACGGAAAGGCTGATTGCGGAAAAAGGGGTGGACGCCTTTCTGTTCGGCAGTAAAAGCCGTTTTGACGGTCTGTGTCTGGAGACAGTGACCGTCCTTAAAGAAAAATACCCCCACGTAAGACGAATCTACGTGAGAGCAGAATTCCCCGAAATAAGCGAGGACTACGAAGCCTATTTGCTCGCCTTCTACGAGGACACCTATTATCCCGAAAAGCTGACGGGGGCGGGCAAAGCCGCCTACGTACGGCGCAACCGCGAGATGGTTGACGGCAGTAAATATTGCGTTTTTTACTATGATGAGAGCTGCGTGCCCACCGCCCGCAAAAGCGGCACCAAGCTTGCCCTCGACTACGCCGCCAAGCAAGGAAAAGAGATTTTTGTGTTGAAAAGCAAGTGAATCGCGCCCGGCTTGATCAGTTCTTCATATATCTTTTAAGCTCGTCATAAAAATTTTCGCGGGTGCCCGCCATTATTACAACGATAATCTTGTTTTCTGCGTACTCCACCCTGTAGGCAAGCTCGTAGTTGGTTTTGTTGTAAAAAATATCGTAACCGTAAACACCGTAAAGGTCGCCGCTTTTGGCTTCTCCGACGGTGTGGTCTGCTCTGATCTTGTCAATGGCTTCTCGGTACAGACCTTTAAGCTTTTTATCCTTCAGCTTTTTTAAAAACTTTGCCGCGGGAGGCAAGAATATGACCTCAGTCATGCTTCATTCCTCCTCGTTTCCGAAAACGTCGTCGTAGGAATAGTATTCCCCCATACCGTTTGCCGCATCCTCGGCTTTTGCTATCACGGCTTCTACGGCGGGGCGCACCTGTGCTTGCTTTTCTTTGAAGCGCAACAGAAGCTCGTCGCCGGAAAGCCCTTGCTTGATAAGGTCGGCAAGTATCTGTTCGGCAAATTCTCCGCCCGTATTACGGCTTGCGGGGCGAATTATAAGCTCGTTTCCGCGCACGATGCATTCCGCTTCGTCCGTAAAGCCAAGGGCGGCAAAAAACTTCTGCGGTATGGTAATTTGCCGCTTGGAAGAGATGCTTACTATCTTTTTGTCCATGGTAGATTTACCTTTCAGTGTCGCCGTATCCATTTTATGCTCCTTTACAGTATATGCGTTTTCATAGTAAAAATTCTTGGTTTCTTTGTTTCCGAGAATATTTTACTATATTTTTTTCGGTTTGTCAATAGTTGCGGTTTTCGTTTTTTTGTGGTATAATTTATAAAAAATCAGGAGGTGCGTACGGATGAACGAAAAGCCGTTGATTGACAGATTGGCTGAAGAGGCGCAAAAAGGAAAAGGTACTTACTACAAAATAGCCGTTATTGAAAACGGCAAGCCGCAGACGGCGGTAATAAGGCGCGCAAGCGGAGCGCAAAACGGTTATTCCGTTGCCAAGACTTTTACCGCAACCGCTATCGGTATGCTGGCAGACGAGAAGCTTCTGAGGTTTGACGAGAAGGTCTGCGATATTCTGCGTGACCTGTTGCCCGCGGATATGGACCCAAAATGGGAGCATATGACGGTGCATCATCTGCTCAAGCACAGCGCGGGGTTTCCGTCGGGCTACTTAGACATCGATTGCGCGGACCATACCGATATTGCGGGGGATGACTACCTCGGCTATTTACTGCGCACCGAGTTGAGCTACGTACCGGGGAGCGAGAGCCGATACACCGACGCGGCGTATTATCTGCTTTCCCGCGTGTTTACCGCAAAAAGCGGTGAGAAGATGGATGATTATCTGCTTAGGAAGCTGTTTTATCCCTTGGGGTTCAGGGAAATGGCGTGGAGCAAGTGCCCCATGGGATACCCTATGGGCGCTACGGGATTGTACGTTTATACCGAGGATATGGTAAAGCTTGGTGAGCTGTACCTGAACCGCGGGGTATATGACGGCAAACGTATCCTTTCGGAGGAGTGGGTGGATACCGCGATCCGTGAGGGGTACGCGCTTACGAAAACCGACGGCGGCGGTTACGGCAAAGGCGGGATGTACGGGCAGATGCTTATTTTTTATCCACAACGGAAGCTGGCGGTTGCCTACCATTCCTTCGGCGGCGACGGACTCGTGCCTTATCTTGATTCCCTTTCCGAGAATTAAGCCGCAAATTCAAAAAACTTTACGGTTATCCGAAGCACCGCCTTTGGGGTGGATGTGCCCCGAAAGCGGTGTTTTTACGGTTTTTAATACCTCGGCGAATTATAATTCGTTATGCAGTTTTGTAGTTAGCAACAGAAAAACACAATAATAGACGGTAAAAACGAATTATATCCAATAAATATTACAAGTATACTTACAATATTTCTTGACAAAGATTGATTTTTATGCTACAATGCGTTCGAAAGGAGCTTGGTGAGTTATGGCAATTACCTCTAAAGAGAGCATCCTGAAGGTGTTAACTGCGTATAATCCGTGGTGGAAAACCGGCGTTGTAAATCCTATAATGTCCAAAACCTATAAAAGATTTGCCTTTCATGAGGCTATGAAAAAGCTTACCCGTAGGGATATTCGAAGAACAGTTGTGTTGAGCGGAACGCGCCGAGTAGGGAAAACGACAATACAGTATCAGATGATTGAAGCCTTGTTGGCTGCAGGCGTTGCTCCGCAGAAGATCGTATTCATTTCTATGGATCACCCTATGCTAAAGCTCAGCCAGTTTCAAGACGTTTTAGAGTGCTACCATGAAAACATCTACGCCGAACAGGACGTATATTACTTTTTTGACGAGGTTCAATATGCACAGGATTGGGATCGTTGGCTGAAAACCATCTATGACACACAGCCTGACACTCGAGTGGTAGCTACGGGCTCGGCAAGTCCTGCACTTATGAAAGGCAGTCGCGAAAGCGGAGCGGGAAGATGGTCCGTTATTCAAGTTCCGACATTGTCCTTTTATGAGTATTGTGAGTTGCTTGGCGTGGAACGTCCCGATATCCCTGAGGACTTGAAGGTAACGTCTCTGCTATACAAATCTCAAATTGAGCGTAACCGGATTATGTTACAGCTGTCTAAGGTGCAAAATCATTTTATGAGATATTTGCAGGTGGGTGGATTTCCTGAGCTTGCGCTTGCGGACAACGACCTGATGGCACAGCAGGTGATGCGTGAGGACGTTGTAGATAAGGTGCTCAAGAGAGATCTTCCTTCGCTGTATAACATTCGCAATGCAACGGAGTTGGAGCGTATTTTCTTGTATTTGTGCAACGTTTCATCGGAAATCGTTTCCATAGAAGCTATTACCAAAGAGCTGAACGGAGTATCGCGCACAACGGTGGAAAACTATATTCAGTTCTTGGAAAGCGCAAATCTGATATATCAAAGCCGGCCTGTGGATATGGCAGGGAAAAAGGTGCTGAAAGCAAGACCTAAAATCTATATTGCCGATGCGGCAATCAGAAACGCCGTGCTGATGGACGATTCCGTTATGACCGATTCCGTTGGCATGGGGAAGGTAGTAGAAACCGCTGTTTACAAGCACGTTGCCGCGTTTTATTATCAATTCGCAACTTCTGTCGGATATTTCAGAGGCGGAAAGAAGAATAAAGAAATTGACGTTGTGGTTGACTACCCCAACATTAAAAACATTCTTATTGAAGTGAAATACCGTGAAGGAGCACCGATTGCAGATGACGATGCCATCGTTGAATTTTGCGAGGAGTCCTCGGCGGCGATTATTGTAACCAAGACAGCAAATGACTTTGGCGTGCACAATGCTCCTTGTGGGAAGGAGCTTCTCAGAATTCCGGCATTTGCTTTCTTGTACTTGCTTGGCAACGCTGAAAAGCACGGATACCGCGGAATAGAATAACTAACTCTGCGGAAATGATGTGCTGTATAGACGAAAGAGGTAACTATGGTATATTTAATGAGCTTCAGAATGCCCACGCAGGACGATGAAGAAAACTATATGATAAAAAGCAAAAAGGCATCGCGGACTTGCTATACCACCAAATACCCCTTCGGCTTGTTCCGTCACCGTGAGCTGCCTGAGTTTTATTTTACGGATATAACCGTGTTTTGCGGCAACAACGGCAGCGGAAAAAGCAGTATCCTTAACGTTATGGGAGAAAAACTGCGCCTTGAACGGACGGCGCCCTTCAACCGCTCGGATTTTTTTGAGGACTACGTAGATTTGTGCGACTATCAGCTTGACAAAACTATTCCCAAGGGCAGTAAGATAATCACCAGCGACGGCGTTTTTGAAAAAGTGCTTGATATTCGCCGTATCAACGACGGTATCGACGTAAAAAGAGCCGATTTGATCGACGAGTATATTGCGGCAAACGGCCCCGGAGCCGCCTCTAATCTTTTGCAGGGTCTGGACGATTACGACCGATGGAAGCAAGTAAGCGATATGCGAAGCAGAAACCGCACTCAGTCCCGATTTTTGAAGGAAAACCTGATGCGTAATATTACGGAGCGGTCCAACGGAGAGAGCGCTTTGTCCTATTTCGTGGACTCTATACAGGAGAACGCCTTGTATCTTCTGGATGAGCCCGAAAACAGCCTTTCACCTCAAAATCAGTTACAGTTAAAATATTTTATCGAAGATTCGGTAAGAAACTTTGGCTGTCAGTTCGTTATCTCCACCCACTCGCCTTTTTTGCTTTCGCTGGGGGGCGCGCTTATCTATAACATAGACGAAACTCCGCCTGCGGAGCGGAAGTGGACGGAGCTTGACTGCGTAAGGGTGTATCACGATTTCTTTGAGGAGCAAAGGGATAAATTCATATAATTCATATCATTATAAACACCGCTTTTTGGGGGTTAGATGTGCCCCTAAAAGCGGTGTTTTTGCGTTTTGGTTTGAAAAGTTGGCAAAATACCCCTCAAAATTCATTGAAAAGTCAGATTTTTTCGCCAAAATTTTATTGAAAAGTTGACTTTTCTGTGCTATAATGTCATTGAAAAGTTGGCAAGGGGGATTTTCAGATGTTATTCCGTAAGATAGAAAAGCTGATTGAAGAGCATTTAAGGTCGAATTCCAAAAAGATACTTTTGATTGACGGAGCGCGTCAAATCGGTAAAACGTATATCATCAGACACGTGGGAGAGAAGCTGTTCAAAAACTACATTGAGATCAACATGGTTGAGGATTCTTTGGGCGACCGTCTTTTTGAAAACGTCAAAACGGTAGAGGATTTTTATCTTCAGGTCAGCATGACAAAGGGCGAAAAGATGGGCGGTAAAGAAGACACGCTGATTTTTATCGATGAAATTCAGGCATATCCTCATCTGCTTACTTTGCTTAAGTTTTTGGCACAGGACGGCAAGTTCAATTACGTTGCCGGCGGTTCTTTGCTTGGTGTTACCCTTTCTCAAACTACGTCTATCCCCATGGGCAGTATCCGCAAGGTAAGAATGTTCCCTCTGGACTTTGAGGAATTTCTATACGCCAACGGAATGAACGAGCTTGTTATTTCTTCCATGAGAAAAAAGTTTGAAAGGCTTGAAGCTCTTGAAGAAAAAACGCACAACAAAATGATGGATATGTTCCGCAAGTTTTTGCTTGTGGGCGGTCTTCCCGATGCGGTAAACGCTTATCTTGAAACCAACAACATACAGGCAGTTCGCCAGGTTCAGCGTGAAATTCACGATTATTACGCCGCCGACGCTTCCAAGTACGACGAAGCCAATAAGCTCAAGATACGCAGGGTGTTTGACCTTATTCCCTCCAATATGGGAAACAAAAAGAAGCGTGTCGTGGCGCAGAGCATCGAAAACAAAAAAGGCAAGACCTTCGGCGATTACGCGGACGAGTTTGAGTATCTTATCAGCGCAGGCATCGCTCTTAACGTTCAGGCGATTTCAAATCCGATTTTTCCGCTGATAGAGTCTTCGGGCAAAAACCTGCTTAAACTGTATCTTAACGACGTGGGGATTCTTACGGGGATCCTTTACGGGAACAATATCCGCGCGGTTTTGGATGACGAGAAGAGCATAAACCTCGGTTCGGTTTACGAAACCGTCGTGGCAAGCGAGCTTATCGCCCACGGACACAAGCTGTTTTATTACGACAACAGAAGCCGTGGAGAAGTGGATTATCTTATCGACGATTACGATTGTCTTTCCGCCGTGCCCATTGAGGTAAAATCGGGCAAGGATTACACCGTGCACAGTGCCCTTAACGCCCTTGTTCAAAACGAGGATTATCACGTAAAAAAAGCGTTTGTGGTTTCAAACGAAAGAACGGTTACACAAAACGGCAAGATAACTTATATCCCCGTTTATTACGTTATGTTTTTCGATGCCAACGGAACTAACGGCGATATAAGCTTTTAAAGCTTAAAAATCGTCACAAGGGGTTTACACCAAAACTTCTGCGCAGGCTTTCTATGCTCAGGAATATTTTTTCCATGGCACTATGGCGCGCTTTTTCTTCATCCCACAGGGCGGCGGCATCGTTAAGCTCCGCTATCAAACCATCAAGAAGGCTTTCGGATACGGTTATCCGCATAAGCCTTTTTTCTTTTTTTACGTATTCGGCGGCGCGCAACACATCCTCGCCGTTCTCGGCGCCCATTACCATGGCTTCCGTTTTGTCGATGACTCCGTCACCGTACAGCTTACAGCCTACCGCCGCGGCTATAACCAGCGACAATACCACGCATCCAACGATAAATCCTCTCACTGCTTTTTCCTTTCGTAGCTTATATTGCCTTCGTCGTCCACACAGAAGTACAAAAGCTCCTTCGCCTTAAGACCTTCGTTTTTCAACTGCTTTTCAAGCCAGTTTGTGTCCTTTCCCGTTTGCCCCAAGGTGCGCGTTTCGGTTTTGCCGTCTATGATAAGCGGATGGCTTATACCCTTGGACTTTACCTTTATCCCCAAAGCCTCCGCGGTGGGGGGGAGGTGCGTTTCTTTGGGGATAACGCTGAGGGTGCCCGTCTGCTCAAGTATGACGTAGCTGACCTCCTCGGGCCCCGTAAGCCCCGCACTGCGGATAGTGGCAAACAGCTCGTCGGTGCTGATTCGTGATGCGGAAAGGTTTTTTTCCATTATTTTGCCGCCGCTTATAAGCACCAAGGGTCTCCCCTCCACCACGCGGCGCAGAGAGGGCAGCTTTTGGCACAGATGGGCACTGATTATCTCAAAACAGCATAAGGCAAGGACGGCAAGCACCCCGTAAAGCATGGGGATGTCGCTGTTAGTAATAGGGAGCAGTGCCAGCTCCGAAAGCATAACGGCGGTAATAAACTCGGTAAGCTGTATTTCCCCTATTTGCCGCTTGCCCATAAGCCGCATACTGCCATTGAGAAGCAGAAAAAATATAAGGGTACGAAGCAGAACCACACACATAAAAGCACTCCTTTGACCTTATTTTGGAAAAATATCGTTTTTTTATTCGAAAACTGTAAAAAAAGCGTGACAAAAGAGAAAAGGTGTGTTATAATGTATTCTGTGTAGAATTATAAATAGGATTGGTATTATGGCTGATTACAGAAAAACACCGCCCATGGAAAGCGAAAATTTGATAGCAGGCAGAAACGCTGTCAGAGAATTGCTTAAAAGCGGTAAACCCATAGATAAGCTTTATATTTTGAAAGGCACAAGGGATGGACTCCTCTCGGTAATATTTGCCGAGGCTACCCGTGCGGGCATACCCGTTGCGGAAAGGGACAGGGCGGCGCTTGACCGTATGGCTGTGGCTAACCAAGGGGTTATCGCTCAGATACCCGAAAGAGCCTATGCAAGCCTTGACGATATAATAGCTTTGGCAAAAGAACGTAACGAAGCGCCCTTCGTGGTGATTGCGGATTGTATTAACGACCCTCATAATTTGGGTGCAATCATCCGTTCTGCGGAGTGTGCGGGTTGCCACGGGGTAATCATCCCCAAGCGGCACAGTGCCTTGCTTACCCCCGCCGCCGTTAAGGCTTCTGCGGGCGCGGTGGAGCATATCCCCGTTTGCAAGGTTTCCAATCTATCGATGGCGATTGAGTTTTTGAAGGAAAACGGACTTTGGATATATGCCTTGGAGGCAGACGGCGTACCTTACGACGGCTTGGACTATAAGGGCGGTTGCGCCCTGGTGCTGGGCAGTGAAGGGGAGGGAGTTTCCCGTTTGGTCAGGGAGAATTCCGATTTTGTGGTAAGCATCCCCATGCGCGGCAAGGTTAATTCTCTTAACGTTTCCAATGCCGCGGCAGTGGTATTGTTTGAGGTAGCAAAGGGACGCCGATAATAACTACAGCTTTTATGTAAAGGGTGTGAAAAAACCGTGTCACATGAAGAAAACAAAAACAGCATATTGGAGATAGACGGTATACTGGCAGGCGCGGCTGACGCAACGAAGGCGGCAAAGGGCGTTTCCGTGCCCGATTTTAAGGCGGCGGCGGAAGCGGAGATAGAGCGTGAGTTTGCCGCAAAGAAGGAAGCGGTGAAGCCTGCTACGGAGAAGACCGAAGAAAGCGAGCTTATAGACGAATACAGCGGCAAGGCAAAGACTGACCCCAACATGAGCACCCATCGCTTGCAGGAGCTTCTTATGGCTCATTCCGATGACGATAAGACCTTGCTTGAGTATTTCAGCAAGGGCAGTAAAAGGGGCAGTAGGCAGGTTGACCATATCTTTGCCATGATAGACGGTACCGAGCCGGAGGAGTCAAGACTTTCCGACGAAGTGCCCGAAAAGAAGAAGTTCGTGCAGGAGAAGCTTTTCAGCTTAGGAGACACCATGCAGATAGAGGAACTTCCTCTCGACAGCGGTGAGAAGGCGACCTTCGATGAGGATTTTGCCGCGCTGAGCAGCAAGATAAACAGCGGCGAGATACGCATAGACGGTGACGGCGACGAGGATAAAAACCAGCTCACCTTGGGTGTTGACGAGGAGGATATGCCCGTAGAATCCTCCGACAGCAGCGATAAGGATAAAAAGCTTCGCATGGTCTTCGATATGATGGAGGACGGAGAAGTTCCTCACGAGGATATAGCACTCCAAAAGGATAAGGAGATTCTGGAGAGGGCGGCTTCCTCTAAAAAAACCAAGAAACACAGAAAAAATATAAAAAACAAAAAACAAGAAAAAACGGCTTTCGAATATAAGGACAGAGAGCAGAATACCGAGATAGCCACCATGCTTAACCGCGCAGTGGCAATGAGTCGTCTAAAGCTTATCGGCGTGCTTCTCCTTACGGGACTTATCTTCTATATGGAGCTGGCTAAGGGTACTTCGGACAGAAGCGCGTACTTAAAGCCCGGCCGTTTCGGTTACGTTTATATATTGGCAGACCTTCAGCTTTTGTTCTTTGCGGTCATGCTTATGTCGGAAAGCTTCCTTAACGGTCTGCGCGCTTTTAAAAACTTCAGGCTGACGGCGGACAGCGTTATGGCTTCAAGCGTTATCGCTTCCACTGCTTTTTCTTTGGTCAGTCTGGCGGTCAACCCCACCGACCCGACCCTCAAGCTTTTCAATTTGGTGTCTGCGTTTGCTTTGCTGGCGTCGGCACTTGTGAAGTATCTGCAGTGCAAAAAAGACCTTAACAGCTTCCGCATAGTGGCTGTCAAAAAGCCTAAGTTTGCGGCTATGTCCATAGACGGCAGCTCGGGCGAGGCGGGCGAGTTTGCAAAGCACATGAACGAAAGCAGTGATATTTTCACCGTTAAAAAGGCTTCGTTCATATCCGGCTTTTTCGCAAGAACCACCCGCAGACCCAAGAGCGACGATATATTTAACGTGTTGGTGCCCATTACCTTCGTCGTATCCGTAGCGCTGTTCTTGCTTTGCTACATCTTGGATGGGGACAGTTACGGCGCTTACACCGCCGCAACCCTTCTTTTCTGCGCGGCTACGCCTTTAACCTCTTATTTTATGCTAAGCCTTCCCGTAATCGTTGCGTGCATGAACGCAAAACGCTACAACGGCACCTTCGTAGGTAACGCGGTAGCTGAGGAATACGCGGATGCGGCAGTGCTTTCCTTTGCGGATACGGAAGCGTTCTTGCCCCACATGGTAAGCGTTACGGGCATTAAGACCTACGGCGATTACACCATAGATAAGGTCATGACCCGCTTGGGTATGCTCTTTGACTATATAGAAGGTCCGCTGAAGACGGTTACGGCAAATATGCTTGACAAGGTTCCCAAGCCCGACAGCATAAGGCTTATCGATTCAGCCGCAGACGGCTTGTATATAGTTATGGACGGCGCCGATTATTATCTGGGCAAGCGCAGTTATATGCGCCACAGCCGTTTGGATGCCCCCGTGGACGAGGCGGACGACGTTTATTCCAAAAACGTGGGCACGGTTATGTATATGGCGATAAACGATACCGTGGTTGCCAAAATATACGTAAAATACAGCATAAATCCCGAATTTGACAATCTTCTCAAGAGTATGTACCGCGCAGGTGTTTGCGTGGGCATAAAGACCCTTGACCCCAACATAAACAACGAGCTTTTGCAAAAGAGCATAGGCTATAAGAAGTGCCCCGTGGCAGTGCTTAAGGGCGGCGTGCCTGAGGAAATGAACGGCACGGCAGAGAGCGTGGATTCCGGCATCATCTCCGGCTCTTCCCTCCACAACTTCTTGAAGATGTTTATCCTTTGCGACCGTACCAGGCACGCAACCAAGAGTAACTGTATAATAAACATAGCCTCCATGATAATGGCGGCGGCAGTTATCGCGTTCCTTTGCGTTACGGGCGCGGTGGGCGATTACGGCAGTACGGCAGTGGTGTTGTTCCAGCTTTTGTGGTTGGCACCCATGTCGGCACTCACGTTTTTACTGTAAATAGCTCAATTTGTTGCTTTTGCACAAATATAAGCACAATTATTTTACGTTTGCAAAAAAATTTATTGTCAAAATTCTATTGAATATTTTCAATTATTATTTTATAATAAATAAAGCTGTCTTTTTGTGACTAAAAGCAAAAGGCGGTACTATCTTTATGAAAAAATAAAATAACATATATTCGGAGGAAATCCACATGGCAAAATATCAATCTGATTCCATTAAAAACATTGCGCTGTTAGGACACAGCGGAGACGGTAAAACCGCATTGGCAGAGGCTATGCTTTTACTTGCAGGTGCTATCGACAGAGTCGGCGGCAACCTTGACTTTGACCCTGAAGAAAAGAAGCGCGGCAGCTCCATCGCCGCAAGTCTTGCAGCTTTCGAATGGAAGGGCAAGAAGATAAATCTGCTTGACACCCCCGGTTACTTCGACTTTGCAGGTGAAGTTAAGCAGGCACTGCGCGTAGCTGATACCGCAGTTTTGGTTGTTGACGGTAAGAGCGGCTTTAAGGTAGGTACCGAGCTTGCTTGGGATTATTCCGACGGCGTTTCCAAGTGCTTCTTCGTTAATAAGACCGATGATGAAAATGCAAATTTTGATAACGTTCTGAACGGCCTTAAGGACCAGTTCGGCTCATCTGTTTGCCCCGTTATCGTTCCCTGCCAGGCAGGCAAGGCAACAAGCTATTGTAACCTTATTACCGGCGAAGCTTTTGAGTATGATGCAAAGGGTAACGCAAAGAAGGTAGCCTTCGACGCTTCCGCTTTTGAAGATTATTATGCAGCACTTAAAGAAGTTCTTGCAGAAACCGACGAAGAGCTTATGGAAAAATTCTTCGGTGATGAAGATTTCACTAAGGAAGAAATGATTAACGCCCTTCGCGTTGGTTTGAAGGACGGCAGCGTTGTACCCGTATTCTCCGGTTCCGCTACCGCTATGACGGGCATTTCCACCTTCCTGGACGTAGTGGCTGACTCCTTTAAGTCCGCTGCTGACAGAACGGACGATGCAGGCATTGCTCTTTCCGCAAGCGGCGATACCGCTCTCCTTTGCTTCAAGTCCGTTGCAGACGCTTTCGGTAAGAAGAGCTTCTTCCGCGTTATGAACGGTAATTTGAAGAAGGATACCCAGCTTACCAACCTCAGAAGCGAGCAGGGTGAAAAGATTGCAAGAATCTATACCTGCGTAGGCGCTAAGGAATCTGAACTTGACGAGCTGGTATGGGGTGACATCGGTTACACCACAAAGCTTGTTGCTACCAACACCGGTGATACCTTGGGCGGCAAGGAGGCTTTTGCGGCTATCGACTTCCCCAAGCCTTATTACCGTCAGGCGATCGTTCCCAAGAGCAAGGGCGACGAGGACAAGATCTCCACAGGTATCGCAAAGCTTCTTGAAGAAGATCCTACCATCAAGTATGAAAACAATGCGGAAACAAAGCAGATGTTAGTACACGGTCTCGGCGATATTCACCTTACGTTGTTGCTTCCAAGCTTAAGAGCCGTTATGGCGTTTCCATCGAATACAGCGAGCCCAAGACGGCTTACAGAGAAACCATTAAGAAGACTTATCAGGCAGAAGGTAAGCATAAGAAGCAGTCCGGCGGTTCCGGTCAGTACGGTCACGTTAAGATCACCTTCAGCCACGGCGAAGAAGACGGTCTTACCTTTACACAGAGCGTTGTTGGCGGCTCCGTTCCCAAGAACTTCTACCCCGCAGTTGAAAAGGGTCTTCTGGAAGCAATGCAGAAGGGCGTCCTTGCAGGCTTCCCCGTAGTTAACCTGGCGGCTGATTTGTTCGACGGTTCTTACCACCCCGTTGACTCTAACGAAATTTCCTTTAAGCTTGCTGCAATTCTTGCATATAAGCAGACGGTAAACGCTAACCCCATTATTCTTGAGCCCGTTGGCTACTTGAAGGTTCTTATCCCCACCTCCTACTCCGGCGATATCATGGGTGACGTATCCAAGCGCCGCGGCAGAATCATGGGTATGGGCGAAAGCGACCGTAAGGGTTACACCGTTATAGAGGCTGAGATTCCCTCTGCCGAAATGAACAACTATGCTATCCAGCTCAGAGCAATGACTCAGGGCAGAGGCAGTTATACCTTTGATTTCGTAAGATACGAAGAAGCTCCCGGCGAAATCGCTAACAAGATTATAGAAGAAGCTAAGAAGGCTGAAGAATAATATTTCGCTAAGGGAAAATACAGACCAATAGCAGAAACGAGGACAGCGTATGCGTACTATGAGAAAAATTTTAGCTTTATTGCTTGCGCTTTTTATGGCGGCTTCCTTTGCCGCTTGCGTGGGCGACGTTGATACAGACCCGTTGGATGAATCTGTGATAGACCTTAACAAGAGTGATGTTGAGTCTGAAGACGTATCCGTGAAGGATCCTGAGCCTGCAGAGGGACAGACCGCTATGCCCGTTGTTAAAAGCGTGTTCAACAACAGCGCAACCAGCGTTGTTATAAGCGGTACTTGCGAAGAGAACGCAGTTATCACCTCTACCGGTGTAGGTCTTAGCACCACCGAGGTTAACGCTAAAGGCACCGACTATGTCATCGAGATCGATTTGGGCATTAACGCTACCGCAACGGTAAGACTTACCGCTACCGCTGAGGGTAAAACCGAAAGCGATATAAGAGAGGTTCGCGTTGAGGATGCTCAGGGTTTACAGGGTAACTTGGTTACCCCCGTGGTTCTTGCCGACAAGTTCGTGTTCTTCAGTGAGGAATCCTTGGGCGTTTTGAGCAATCAGTCTGTAAGCTATACCAAGACGGATGCGCTTATTACCCAGATAAAGGGTATCAACACCGGCGACGGTGATACCGAGCTTATCTACGTGCTTGCTCCTTCCAGAGCAAAGGTGCTTGCAGATAAGCTTCCCGCAGAGTTGCAGGAAGAAATAAGCACCGTTTCCCTTTACAAGCAGACCGTAAAGGCACTTTCCGATGCGGGCGTTACCGTTATCGACTTGGAAGAGGCTTTTGCTGAGGCTGACGACTATCCTTTGTTCTACGATACCCACGGCGGCTGGAGCGATTACGCGGCGTTTATAGCTTATACCGAGATCATGAACTATATTTCCGAAAAGTTCCCCGACGCGGCTCCTCACGGCATGGATCAGTTTGACGTTAACACCGTAGAAGACGCGCTTCTCGGCGATTTGGCTTACAACTACGGCCTGGACATCAACCTTTTCAACGAGACCGTTTACGATTTCGTTCCCAAGTTTGATTTGGATATGGGCAAGGAATATGCAGTTAACACTCAGAAGGCTCCCGGTGAAGATTCCGAGCTTGTTGACGAAGAGAGCTCTGCCGAAGAGCTTGAGGAAGAAGTTTCTTCCGAGCTTGACAGTGAGTTCCTTGAGAAGTTCTCCCTTATAAGCGACATAAAGGTTAACCTTTACGATAACGACTTCCGTTTCTACAACAGCGAGTTTGCAGATGAGTATTATGACGAAAACGACGTTGTAGTTCCCACCACCAACGATAGCGAGCTTTGCTTTGCTACCAACAGAGAGGAACTGTATCTGCCCTCCGCGCTCATCTACAGAGCTTCCGATACGGCACCCATCATCCCCATGTTGGCAGAGCGTTTCCGTAACTCCATGTTCTACCGCGCAAACTCCTACAGCGTTAACGGTACTTACGCCTCCTCTTTGGCAGGCACACCCGATAACAGCAACGTGGATTATATTATAGTTCTTCTTACCGAAGAAGAAATAGCATCCATTTACGCTCAGTAATGACCGTAACAAAACGGATTGAAATGATTAAAACCCTTGTGCCGAAAGGCGCAAGGGTTTTAGACGTAGGCAGTGATCACGCTTTACTGCCTATTTCTTTGTTTTTGGATGGAGTTATAACGGAAGCGGTTATCAGTGATATAAACGTAGGTCCTCTGGACAGCGGAAAAAGCAACGTGGCAAGGCTTGCCCCCGGCTTAAAGGCAAGCTTCGTGCTTTCCGACGGGTTTAAGAACGTGGAAAAAGGCGGCTATGACGTGGCGGCTGTTTGCGGTATGGGCGGTGAGCTTATTGCCGCCATCATCGACGAGGCGGAGGATAAAGCTCACGTTCCGCTGATACTTCAGCCCATGAGCCACGCGGAAAGGCTTAGAGAGTACCTGTGGAGCAACGGCTTCGAAATAAAGGAGGAGTGCTTTGCCGCCGAAGGTAAGCGCGCTTACTTGATTATTTCCGCGGTCTATACGGGCAAAAGCACCAAATACGATTACGACGACTTGTTTTACGGTCAGTTCCGCCCCGATAACGACGCCTTCGCCCTTTATTCGGCGGGGGTAGCAAAGGCGGCGAAGAAACGGTTGGAGGGATATAAGCTCCAAGGCGATGAAGCTATGGCTGCCCTGACGGAAAACTTGATTTTGCTAAACGGAAAGAAATAAGGTCGAATATACAAAATAGGGGCTGTCTTAATGAGACAGCCCCTATTTCAATTTATAAGTTGTTTAAAATCTGTTAGATAAGCCTTCCTTATCCCAAGGATTGATCTCACTTAGCTTTTTAAGCTGATAAAACTTGCCTTTTTTCGCCATCAGCTCGTCAAAACTGCCGTTTTCCACCGCCACGCCGTCCTCCATAACTATAATTCTGTCGGCGTTGCGTATGGTGGAAAGCCTATGGGCAACCACGAAGGTGGTGCGGTCCTTAACAAGTCCGTTTATAGCCTGCTGTACCAAATATTCCGAATAATTGTCCAAGGCGCTGGTGGCTTCGTCCAATATCAAAATCTCAGGGTTTCGTATTATTGCGCGGGCAATGGAGATGCGTTGCTTTTGTCCGCCGGAAAGCTTGTCTCCGTGCTCACCTATTATAGTGTTCACACCGTTTGAAAGCCTCGGCAAAAACTCATCGATGTTGGCAAGGTGTGTAACTCTTGCCAGCTCCCCGTCGCTTATCTCGCCCATGCCGTAGGTTATGTTTTCCCTCACCGTACCGGTGAAAAGGATACTGCTTTGAGGCACAACGGAAATATGATGGCGGTAGGAGGACAAACTAAGCTCCTTTATATCCTTGCCGTCTATTAGCACCTGTCCTTCCGTGGATAACAAAAAGCCTATTATCATATTCATAACCGTGCTTTTGCCCGACCCCGACGAGCCTACGAAGGCTATGCATTCGCCGGGGTTTGCGGTAAAGGATAGGTTTTTAACCACGTCCTCGTCACCGTCGGGATAACGGAAGGAAACGTTTCGGAACTCTATCTTTCCCTTGACGTTTTTAATCTTTTGCTTGCCGTAATCATCCTCTACTTTGTCGGAAAGTACTATTTCCGATACGCTCTTTATAGACTCAAGTCCTTTGGTAAGCTGAGGATAGATGTTGACCAAGCTTTGGACGTTGTTGCTTATGGAGGTGAAATAGGTCTGAAAGATAACTATATCGCCAACGTCCATATAGCCGCGTATGGCAAGCCAAGCGGTAAACACAAGGCACACACCGCTGAGGGCGTGACTTATAACCCAGGTTATAGAGCCGAAATAAGCGTTGGTTCTGTCAAGCAGAAGCCCGCTTTTTTTAAGCCTCGTAATGTTTTCTTCCAAATTCTGTATCTCAAGGGATTCCAAGCCGTGTGCCTTGGTTACGGGTATCATCTCCAACATGGTGGCAACCTTGGCGGATATATCCTCCGACTCCTTGCGGAAGAGGTGGTTGGTCTCCTTCATTCTGCGGTTGAAAAGCCGCACAAGTATTACGTTTACGGGTACTACCGCCAAAAAGAACAGCGCCACCGACGGGCTTTTGTAAAGGGTTATCCCCATGGAAACCAATATGCCGATAAAGCTGGGCAACACACTCTTTATAAACTGAAAATTGAGAAACTCGATAGCTTCAATATCACGCATGAACTTGGACTGCACTCTGCCCGACTCTATCTCCTTATGATAGGAGATGGAAAGATGCTGCAGTTTTTTTATAAGCGTGTTCCTGAGTCCTGCGCCAATGGTCCTCAGCATAGAGTCCGTATATCGCGCGTAAAGCATATGCATGGGTATGTTTTGTGCCAACAGCAGGGTAAGAATACCCATATAAGTCCATACCCGTGCCATAATATTGCTTCCGCCGTCCGTTACCGTGTTGATTATAGCGGCGGTTATGACGGGGATTATCCAAACGGGGGAGGCTTTGATTATATACAAAAGGGAGGAGAACATTATCTTGCCCTTGTTCCCTTTAAGAAGCTTGGTAAGCACTCTAATGCCGCCGCCGTTTTCTTCTTCGCTTTCTGCAAACAAACCCTCGTAATCGGGGATATAGCTATCGTCTTCTTTAAGCCTTTCGGCTCTTTTGTTTTCCATAAGCTATTAACCTTTACCGGTAAGTTTTTTGTGATATTCGTGGGCGGCAGACTCGGTCTTGTTGTCGCCAAACTCATAGTAAACCTTGTTTTTCAGGGTGTCGGGAAGATATTGCTGTTTTACGTAGTGGTTGGGATATTCGTGGGGGTATTTATAGCCTTGTGCGCGCTTTTCCCCTTCACTGTCTGCGTGCACGTTCTGCAGATGACGGGGTATATCACCCGCAAGCCCTGCGGCAATATCCGCCTCTGCCTTATTGTATGCCAAGTAGGCGGAGTTGGACTTGGGCAAGGTCGCCAAATATATCGCCGCTTGGGACAGGGGAAGCTTGGCTTCGGGAAGGCCCAATCTGTTTGCCGATTCAACGCAGGCGTTAACCACTGCCACTGCCATGGGTGCCGCAAGTCCTATATCCTCGCTGGCGGCGCACAGAAGCCTACGGCACACCGATGCCATATCGCCGCCCGTAAGTGCTCGGCACAGATAATGCACCGCCGCATCCGGGTCACTGCCCCGTATGGACTTGTGCAGGCCCGAAAGACAGTCAAAATGCTTGTCCCCGCCGCGGTCAAAGAAAAGTCCCGCCATACGGGCAAGCTCCTCTGCTACGGAAAGCTCCAACCGTTCCCCGCAGGAGAAATATACGCTTTCCAAAAGTCCCAAGGCTTTTCGCACGTCACCGCCCGTTGCGGTGGCAACAAGGGTAAACAGCTCGTCGTCGGCGGTTTTTGGCTCGTATTCTTCCGAAAGCAGGGAAAGACCGCGTTTTAAAACCGGTACTATATCCTCAGGCTTTACGCTTTTAAACTCAAAAACCGCAGAACGGGAAAGCAACGCGGGATAGATGCAAAAGAAGGGGTTATCCGTAGTGGAGCATATAAGGGTAACGCGCCCGTCCTCCACGTACTCAAGCAGTGATTGTTGCTGTTTTTTATTAAAATACTGTATCTCATCGATATACAAAAGTACGCCCCCTTGACCTGCAAGGGTTCCGCTGGCGGCAAGTGCCGCTTTTACGTCGGAAAGCGAGGCGGTGGTAGCGTTAATGCGTTGCAGATACTTGCCGCTTTTTCTGGCGATAATATCCGCAACGGTGGTCTTGCCCGTACCGGGCGGTCCGTAAAAGACCATGGAGGGGAAATGCCCCTTCTCAAGCATGCGGCGCAACGGGCGTCCTTCGCCCAGCAAATGCTTTTGCCCCGCAACCTCGCAAAGCTCTGTAGGTCTTGCTCTGTCTGCTAACGGCATCTCTTACCGCCTCCTCTCTGTGTGAAGTATATCACCGCACAATCTGTTTGTCAAGAAACAAAGTATTAAGGTTGACAAACAAGTATAAAAATGCTAAAATGCCTTATCAAAAGCAGTGTATCAGGCTATTTCGAAGGCTGTTTTAAGGGGAGGGGGATCGCCCCTCCGGAAAGAAGGACGTTTATGACAGAGGTAGTTACAAAACAAGTTGTTTCCTTATTTATCATAATGCTCGTTGGCTTTCTCGCTTCGGGCATTGGCTTTTTTGATAAGCGCACCTCCGACGGTATAAGTAAGCTTATAGTTTACGTTACCAACCCCTTGCTTATCTTTACCGCTTTTCTTAACAGCGGCAAGGGCAATATGGGCGCCATGTTTACCGTTATCGGGTGCAGTATCCTTATCCACGTGGCGGTTACGGTGTTCGTTATGTTCTTGTTTAAGGGCAGATCTCCCAAGGAAGCGACTGCACTTCGCTTTTCCGTTATCTTTTCCAACTGCGGTTATATGGGTTATCCCTTGCTTACCGCGGTGTTCCCCAAAAACGGTATGTTCTACGGCGCTTGCTACGTGCTGTTCTTTACCCTGTATTTGTGGACGGTTGGCGTGTTTATGCTTTCCTCCGGTAAAAGAGGAACTAAGGCCGCTTGCTTGCGCAAAGCAGTGCTTAACCCCGGTGTTATCGCCGCGGTTTTGGGGCTCGTGCTTTCCCTTATCGGCATAAAGCTCCCCGATGCGTTGTCTACTGCTTTAAGCTCCACCGCAAATCTCACCTTCCCGCTATCTATGCTGGTGCTGGGATGTATGCTCAAATACGCACCGCTTAAAGAGATATTCACCAACGTTTATGCGTATATAGCTTCGGCAATAAGGCTGTTGCTCGTTCCTTTGGCAGTGCTTTTGGTTTGCGGTATATTTAACGTTTCTTCGGGCACTTCCTATATTTGCGTTATCCTTTCCGCTACTCCCGTTGCCGCAAAGGCACCTATAATGGCGGGCATCTACGGTGCGGATAAAAACACTACTCTTGCAACGGTGGCTATATCCACTGTTTTCTCGGTACTTACCATCCCTTTGGTTATAGCTCTTACAAAAGGCGTGGTAGGCGCGTAACAAATACATAACGGAGTGATATTATGGGTATAATAGTCGGTATAGACGTGGGCGGAAGCACCACTAAAATAGCAGGTGTAAAGGATGGGAAGGTCATCTCCCCCATGATGACGCGCGCAACCGACCCGGTTGCGTCCCTTTACGGCGCCTTCGGTAAATTCACCTCCGCCAACGGAATAGCACTAAGCGATATAGAAAGGCTTGCCGTTACCGGCGTGGGCAGTGTTTTTGCCGGGGAGGAGATATTCGGCTTGCCCGCAGAGCATATAACCGAGTTCGTTGCCATAGGCAAGGGCGGAAGCTACCTTTCGGGACTTGAAAAGGCGGTTGTTGTCAGCATGGGTACGGGTACGGCGTTGGTGTACTGCGATAAAAACGGAGCAGAGCACTTGGGCGGTACGGGCGTAGGAGGCGGAACCTTGGTAGGTCTTTCCAAAAAGCTTATCGGCACCGCAGACGTAAATGCCATCGAAACGCTGGCAGAGAAGGGTGACATCAACCAAATAGACCTTATGGTAAACGATCTGACCGCCAAGGATATAGGTCCCACCCTTCCGGCTTCCATGACCGCTTCCAACTTCGGCAAAATAGGTGATCTGGTAAGAAGCGAGGACGTTGCCAAGGGACTTATAAACATGATATACGAAACCGTGGCGGTGGTTGCCCGTTTCGCCGCAAGCAGTAAAGGTATAAAGGACATCGTGCTTACGGGCAGACTGTCTGCTTTAAGAAGCGCACCCGCGGCATTTGATATTTTGGGCAAGACCTTCGACGTTAATTTCGTTATCCCCGATAACAGCGAGTACGCAACGGTTATCGGCGCCGCGTTAACTCTAAGTGATAAGAAATGAAAGAAATAAAAAGTGCCCTGTTCGGGCACTTTTAATTAAAAGAACAACAAAGCCGCTAAGGCGATAAGTATAATATCGTTGTCGGGATTTCCGTCCAATAAAATCAAAATGACGATGGCAATGATAAGCAGGTCTTCCGTGTCTATTCGGTTAAACAAACTGCGCTTGCTCCTGCCCATGGCGGCTACTGCCTGTTCTTCAGGTTGTGCGTCGGCACTTCGGCGCTCTTCCTCAAAGCTTCGCTCGTATTCTCTCAGCATCCCGTCGGAATCTATTCCGTTTTCATAACCACGGCTGTACATTTCGCGCTCCCTCCCTTACAGCTTCTTCATGCCTTTATATGCACTTATTACGGATATTAACCCCTCGGCACTTTCTAATTTTTTGCGGCGGCTTTCCTTTAAAAACGGCGCCAGCGCGCTAAGCAGAGCCAGCCCTTTGTCTGTGCTTCTTGAAGGCGTAAGCACCGCCGCAGGTTCACTTGGGGGCGGTGCGGGCTCTTCTCCTTTGATAAGGGCGGTTATTTTTTCCATTAGCTCTTTGTTTGACAAAACCTGACTAAGCTTGTTATCCATTCCTTCTCTGCCTTTCCAACGCTTTGTATATTTCTTTGGCTTTTTCCGCACCCGCTTTTTGGATAAGGGCGTCTATCTCCTTATCGTCCATGGCGGTGATGATGCTTTTGAGCTTTTCGGGGTCTTTTGCCAGCGCAGAAGCGCGTCTTGGGTTTGCTCCCAAGGCTTTGGTTATATCAAGCACCAGGTCTTGAAGCTCGCCGTTGCTTAGTCGGCTTAAATTTTTATAGCGGTTACTCATAAGACTAAAAACTCCTTTATTGCAGTTTATGCGTGTGATACCCAATATTATTACGAAAGGGAAGTGGCAAATGAATATTTGCAAACCTTACAGAAGCGGTGTGCAAGCCGTGTTTATTATCGCGTTTACAACGGCGTTTACCTTGATTTCTTGCTTGTGCATGGGTTTTTACCCCGATATGGTATGGGGATTCAGAATCGTGGGCGCGGTGTTTTTATTTGCAGGCTTCGGTCTTTTGTACCGATTTTCCGTTACGGAGTTTGAATATTGTTTAGAGGGCGATTTCTTTTCCGTCCGCCGTTTTAACGGCATTAAGTGGCGCACTGCCTTTTCTCTTAAGCTCACGGCGGATACCGTCATCACCACCGACAAAAAGCAGTGTAAGAAACTAAAGGGCGTAAGCCATCGCCAAAACCTTTCCGCTGCCTGCGCTTATTTAATTTACGAGCAGGCAGGGAAGAAAAAATATATGGAATTTGAACCAAACAGAATATTTTATAAAATAGTAAGGGATAAGCTTAACGAAAAGAAGTAAAGCCTTATCCGTTGGGCGGCAATGAATCCTCCGCTTCTCCGTAAACGGAGTTGAGCCGTTCCCAGGTCAGCGGACCTACTATACCGTCTATCTCTAAGCCGTATGCTCTTTGAAAGGAGTATACGGCGTCTCTTGTGTTTACCCCGAATATCCCGTCCGTTTCTATGGTCGGAACAGCTGAGTTGTAGCGGCTTATGACGTTCAGAAGCTCTTGGATGTAATAAACGCTGTCACCTCTGTCCCCTCTTTGCAAGGGTGTGCCGGGATAGGGTCGGGGCCAACCGCTTACGGTGCCGCCGTTCAGCGGCGGTGATGCGGTGTCCTCCACCTCTTCATAAAGCCTCGTTATATCGTTCCAGGTGGCTTCGTCTATATCTCCCGTTTGGGGCAAGCCCAAAAGCCTTTGCAATGCCCTTACCGCGTTTGACGTTTCCTCGTCGTATATACCGTTAAGGGTTATGGTAGGCACTTGCGGAAACTGACCCGAACGGGATATGGCGTTGATAAACCACTCCATCCTCAAAACGTTTGGCCCTCTGTCCCCTATGACCAGAGGGTTGCCGGGATATTCGCCGTCTTGAAGCTCCTCACCCTCGCTTTCCAACTCTGCCAAGCGTTTCACCGCGTTGTAAATATAAAGGATTCTGTACCAGGTGCTCTCGTCCACGTCGTTGCCCTGAGGTAAGCCGAAAACGCTTCGGAATATCCGCACCGCTTCCGCCGTAGGCTCGTCGTAAACTCCTTCGGGCAGAAGTATAAACGGAATGGCAGGGTAATTTATGGCTATACGGTTAAGGCGGTTTTGCACCGTAAGCACGTCAACGCCCGTACTGCCTGCAGTAAGGGGCTCTCCGGGATAACTGTCGGGGTCGCTTTCCACTATGGGGGCGGTTCTTATCTCCGTTTCCTGACCGTAATAATAGCGCACTATTTCCAAGGAGCTGTAGCCTTGCTCCGCAAGGGTAACGCTTCCCCATTGGGAAAGTCCTGAGCAGGCGCTTCGCGCTCCGTCGCAAAACTCCGCAAACAACGGCTCTAAAAATCCCTTGCGTGCAATGTAGTCGGTAAATATTCTGTCAACTATAGCGTCTACGTTGGCAAATATCTCTCGCCGATGCACGTAGTATTGGTCAAAGGCGGGAGATGCGGAAACATCAAAATCGTAGCCTTGAGAGGGGTACCATTCGGTGTAAACTCTGTTAAGGGCAAAGCTCACTTGGGCGTTGATGTTGGCAATCAAGGAATTTTCAGGCCAAGTGGGGTATATCTCACTGCAGGCAACGCTTTTTATGTAGTCTATAAAGGGCACCGTTACGTCCACCGCATCGGAGCCGGGCAGACCTAAATGCACCGTAATATTTTGGGGCACCACTACTTGCTTCGCTCTTTCCTCCGCAAATGCGGTAACCGCACCGTTTACGGAAGGCTCGGTGGGGTACTGAAAAAGACTGTGGGGCGTTACCGTTATAACGTCCTGTGTAACACCTCCGTTATCGTCTATACGCACCATGTTGTATCTGCACAGGCTTTCTACCCCTTCAAAAACGTGCACGCCGTAAACGGTTATGGTAACGTATCCGGGAAGGCTTATGCGTATGTCGTACACCGCGTAGGGGCGGACGGGCGGATTGGGAGTAAGGGACAGCGCCCTTGCGGGTGCGGGCACCGCTATCCGCACGGACCCGTTTTTGTCGGTGGTATATCGCTCTCCGCGGTTAAGTATTTCTACGGTTGCGCCCTCAAGCCTCAGCCGCCCCTCCATGTGGGTAAGCCGTACCACTATATAACCGCGGGCACCCATGTAACTGTTCATAACATCACCTCTGCTATAATATATGCAAAATCCGCCGCAGGTGTTGACTTTGCCTTCAGAAAGTGCTATACTTTTGGCGAAAAGAATATCAAACAGCGAATGGGGTCGTTGACCACGAACCTCTTGTCGGGGGCAAAAGCCTTCGGGGATAAGGAAACCGCGGTGCAATTCCGTGACAACAGCCATTGCCGTCAAAGTCGGAATGCTTATCTCGCTGTTTTTGCATAAGTGCCCTTGGGCAAATGAAGGGGACGGCATATTACGGACTGCAACAGGGGGCAGTCTTGGTTTGTCGCTCTTTCGGAAGGGCGGCTTTTGCTTTATTCTTTCCGAAATATCTATGTTAATAAGGAGAGAAAAATGAAGAACTTATTCAAAACACTATCCCTGTTCCTAAGCCTCGCGCTTATCTGCGCGTCCTTCGTGGCTTGCGGCGATAAGGAGGAAGCGCAAAACTCCTCCGTGACCGAGCAACCCGAGATAAGCACTGCCGCAACCGAAAGCAATGAGGAAAAAGCTCTGCCCGACCTTTGGGCAAGCGCCACCTATACCGAGGACACAAGCTTCGGTGAGGGGGCAAAGACCGTGGTGGTTACCGTAGAGGCGGACGGCTACAGCATAGAACTCACCGTTAACACCGACGCGGAAACCTTGGGCGAAGCACTTTTGGCTCATAAGCTTATCGCGGGTGAAGAAAGTCAGTACGGACTTTATATAAAAACCGTTAACGGTATCTTGGCAGACTACGACGTAGACGGCACCTATTGGGGTTTCTATCAAAACGGAGAATATATGATGAGCGGTGTTGACACCACAATCATTACGGGCGGTGAGCATTTTGAACTCGTCCGCACCAAGTAAAAAATTAACCCTTAAAGAGATGGCGATATTCGCCATGTTTGCCACCCTTATGCTTATTTCCAAAAAGCTTATGGAGTTTGCGCCCAACATTCACCTTTTGGGTATGTTTACGGTGCTTCTCACCCTCTGCTATCGCGTTAAGGCGCTTATCCCCCTGTATTTGTACGTGTTCCTTAACGGACTTATCGAGGGGTTCAGCTTGTGGTGGCTTCCTTATACTTATATATGGACTATACTGTGGGGACTTGTCATGCTCGTACCCAAAGGGCTAAGCCCAAAGTGGGGAGCATTCGTATATCCGCTTTTGTGCGCGTTCCACGGTATAAGCTTCGGCGTTCTGTACGCTCCCGCGCAAGCGCTTATGTTCGGCTTCGGGTGGGAACAGACCGTAGCGTGGATTTCCGCAGGACTTTACTTTGACGTGATTCACGCTATAGGTAATTTTGCCGCGGGGCTCCTGGTATTGCCCTTGTACGAAGCGATGAAAAAAATCGACCCCGTTGTTAAGAAAGCTTCGTCAAGAAGCACAAAAAATGCGAACCGAATTTGAGCAAAAAACAAGGCAAAAGGGAGAGCATCTTCTTTCTTTTGCCTTTTTGCCTAAAAAAGCAAGCGTTTGTTTGTCTAACTTGCACACGGCACAAATTTAGCATGGTGAAATATGTTACAATTTTTACAAAAAGGACTTGACACTATGTTTTTTTTGCTATATAATATGGACAAGATAATAGAATAATTTCCCCAGCGCCTGAGTTTATTTGCAAAGGGCAATATTCTCGGGCGGTCTGCACACGTCACGGGCGCTGCGCGGTTAACGCATTTCGCTTTCCCGTACCGCAAGGCAAACGTTACGTGGGTAAGGCCAAAAAAATGCAGAAAAATTAGAAATTTGGAGGAAGATGCATGAAAAACTCTACTCGTCGCGTGTCTATGTTCTTAGCAATCATGATGGTAATCAGCATGCTCGCTGCATTCCCTACAATGGTTGTTGGCGCAGCTGACACTAACTACGCTTCTGGCTTAACCGCTACCGTTACCAAGGCCGGTGCTGATCTCGCACCCCAGGGCGGTACAACCGTTGCCGCTCTTACCGATGGTTCTTATCCCACCGAAGAAGCAAGCGGTGTTTATTTCTTCTCCGGCTCCGGCGGTCTTGCTGAGTTCGTTTTCGACCTCGGTTCTGTAAAGACTGACGTTTCCAGCGTTTACGCTTACGTTCGTTCCACCGGCAACCGTAGCTTCGACGCAGCTCTCGCTTCCGTTGAAGTTTCCAGCGACAACGTAACCTACACTGCAGTTGCAGGTAGCAAGTCCTACGTTGCTAACGCAAACGCAAATTACTATGACTTTACCTATGCGTTCACTGCAGCTCAGTCTGCTCGTTACGTAAAGGTTATCCTCGGTTCTGACCAATACGTTCTTTCTCTCGGTGAGATCGAAATCCGTAACTACGGTCTTTCTTCCGGCACCACCACTTCTTCTTCTGAAGCTGAAAGTGCTGATCCTACCCTCGTTGACGGTAACTACGCTTACGGCGCAACCTACACCGTAACTCTTAACGACGGTACTCCCGCATATCGTAACACTTACATGAACGACGCTAACGGCAAGTGGCTCACCGACGGTTATGTTGGTACAGGTTCTAACATCGGTACAAACTACTACACCGTTGCTTACGCAGGCACCAACGGCGCTTACGTAATCACCCTTTCCCTCACTGCTTCTCACAGCGACGTTAAGTATGTAACTCTTGAAAACGTTCCCGCAGAAGTAGATAGCGGTTCTTTCTGCTATCCTACAAACGTAGCTATCAGCACCTCTGCTGACGGTATCAGCTACACTCCCGCTTCTATCACAGAAGGTCAGTTCGCAGATGAAGGCGGCGCAATGGATATTACCTATACCTTCGCTTCCGCTGTAACTGCTCAGTACATTCAGATCTCCTTCACCAGCCCCAGATACTTGGTTGGTATGGATGAAATCGTTGTTGGCGGCGACGGCACAGCTCCCGAAATTCCCAGCACTTCTGATAGTACTTCCGACGAACCCACTTCTTCTATCGATCCTGACGATCCGTATCCTTTCGCAGATCCTTCCTTCGGCATGAAGGTTGAAGCTCAGCTCGGCACCTTCGATCCCGACGGTGAAGGCACTGAGTTTGAAGAAGGCGAATACATCGCAGTTGACGTTATCTATGATAGCGTTGATACAACAGTTAACCCCTACGGTATGGCTTCCTTCGAAGCACTTCTTCAGTTCGACACTGAAGCTCTTATCCCCGTATTCTACAACCAGAAGCAGCTCAACGGCGAAGTTGGCGTTTCCAATCCTCTTCCCGTTTACAGCTGGCCTACCTACACTGTAAGCCTTACTGTTCCCGGTCTTTCTGCTCCTGTAGTTTATGACCTCTTCGCAGTTAAGGGCCTCTGCTGGTCCTATGCTTACCTTATGTCCGACGGTTCCTTCGTAGGTACCGGTGAAGTTCCTGCTGGTGATCCTGACGTTGACAGAAAGTTCTCTATCGACAAGGGTTATCTCAAGCTCACCTACCTCATCAACACTGAAAAGTATAAGGACGCTACCTGCACCGGTATCGGTGATGAAGGTACATTCCCCGAAGATAACATCGTATTCAGACATTACTTCAAGGCTGCTGACGGTTCCTTCGACGAAGGCGAAACCTTCACCTTCACCGTTCCCGACGGCCAGAACAAGGACGAATACGGCAACACCATCCCCAGCACCCAGGCTCCTTTCGCAGGCACCTGCCAGTTGTACGGCGGTTCCTACCAGGGTCCCGAAGCTGAAGTATCTCACGCTAACGCATACGGTACCGGTGACTCCGTAACCTTCACCGTTCCTTCTGCTGTTGTTGCTGAACACTTCACATTCACCGAAACTGCTGACACTACCAACGTAGTTAAGAGCGAAGTTACTACCAACCTTTACTTCAAGGCTGGCGGCATCTCCGCAGCTGATTTGAAGGCTCTCTTCGTTGACGCTGACATCGCAATCACCAAGGCTAACGGCACAGCTATCGCTGATACCGCTATCGTTGGTACCGGCGCTATCGTTACTTCTACCATCAACGGCGTTGCTGAATCCGTAACCGTAGTTGTTCTCGGTGACGTTACCGGTGACGGTGTAGTTGCTGGTTCTGACTACTCACAGGTTCTCCTTTCTGTTAAGGGTAAGAAGGCAATCACCGACACCGCTAAGCTTCACGCTAGTAACGTTGTTGGTCCTAAGGCTGATGGCTCCGTAGCTTCCAGCGACCTTAGCGGTTCCGACTATGCACAGGTTCTTCTTATGGCTAAGGGTAAGAGAACTTCTTTCAACACCCAGGTTAAATAAGTTGTAACTTTTAGCAGTTAGTTAAATAAAAACAATTTTTGCCCCCCTGCTTTTGCAGGGGGGATTTTTTTGCGGTCTGGTGTCCCACGAAGTCTTCAGAATTCGTGGGGTGATTTTGTCCCCAAGAAGCCGTCAGCCTTCTTTGTGTGTTTTCTTGTTGCGTTTTTGACGCTGCGGGACGGCAAAAACGATTTCAGTTGTGCAAACCTACAATTATTTATCGATTTTGTATATGCTAACAAAAAATATGTAGCGCTATATGTTGTTTAAATGTCGCCCGATTCTAACAAGATATTAAACAATTCTATAGGTATAGTGAAACATTGACAAAAATCAAAGCGTGATAACGGCTATAATACCCAAAAACAAAATCAGCGATATGCACAAAAAACTTTTCTCATTACTGTCACAACTGTATAAAACAACGCCAAAACTCTTGACAAATCTAAGGATTTAGGCTATTATTAACATAAGTTCAAATGTATAACCGTTGGGTTTTCTGCATTTAATCCCGATGGTATATATATTTTCCGTGCTCCCTGTTATTTTCAGGGGGCAGGTATCCTATTACTCAATTTGGGAAAGCGAAAAACAAAAGACTAATTAGGAGGAAAAACACCTAATGAAAAGACGCACTATAGCGACTATTCTTTCTTTAATGATGATGCTGTCTTTGCTTACTGCTTATCCTGCAGCTGTTAGCGTAGGAGCAGTTGGTGATGTACAGACCATCACCGCTACCGCAGAAGATGACTACGGCAGTGGCAGCGAAGCTAATATCACGATTACAGCTCCTACCAGCGTAATTGTTGGTCAAACCTTCGAAGTAATTTATCAGTTCCATGATTACGTAACTTCCACCGGTAACCCCGGCTGCTTCGTAATCGATTCCACAATCGATACCAGCTTAGTAACTCTCGATGCTTCTATGCACGAAGCTGATTACACAGCAATTATCCAAGAGCCCACCACAGTTGCGTGGGAACTCACCGGTAATACAATGAACGCATTGGAAGCTGGTCAGAGCGGTTGGCACACAATCAGCTACACCACCATCGAAGAAGATCCTGCAACAGCAGATACTCTTACCATTAAGGTAGTTTACTCTGCAAACGCAGTTGGTGCAGCATTGTTCGATATCAGCAAGATCGAATTCCAGGATGCATGGGCTTCCGAATTCTATTACTTCTACCCCGCAGACTTCACAGTTAACGTAGTAGCAGAAGGCACAACCGAAGAACCCTCTGAAGAACCTTCCGAAGAACCCTCCGAAGAACCTTCCGAAGAGCCCTCTGAAGTTCCTTCCGAAGAACCTTCTGAAGAACCCGATGAACCCACACCTGATTTCGGTTCTCAGACCATCGATTCTACCGCAACCGACGATTACGGCAGCGGCAGCGAAGCTAAGCTCACAATCACCGCTCCCAACAGCGTAGTTGTAGGCGAAACCTTCGAAGTAATTTATCAGTTCCACGATTACGTAACTTCCACCGGTAACCCCGGCTGCTTCGTAATCGATTCCACAATCGATACCAGCTTAGTAACTCTCGATGCTTCTATGCACGAAGCTGATTACACAGCAATTATCCAAGAGCCCACCACAGTTGCATGGGAACTCACCGGTAATACAATGAACGCATTGGAAGCTGGTCAGAGCGGTTGGCACACAATCAGCTACACCACCATCGAAGAAGATCCTGCAACCGCAGATACTCTTACCATTAAGGTAGTTTACGTTGCAAACGCAGTAGGTGCAGCATTGTTCGACATCGAAAAGGTTGAATTCCAGGATGCATGGGCTTCCGAATTCTATTACTTCTACCCCGCAGACTTCACAGTTAACGTAGTAGCAGAAGGCGGCGACGAACCCTCTGAAGATCCTTCCGAAGAACCCTCCGAAGAACCCTCTGAAGAGCCTTCTGAAGAACCCTCTGAAGATCCTTCCGAAGATCCCGCAGAAGAATACAATGTTACATTCGAATGCGGCGATAACGGCACCATCATCGGCACAGACGATGAGGGCGAAACCGTTGTAGGCGGATACACAATATCCGTTCCCGGCGGCAACAAGCTCGGTGCTTCCTTCGTAACTCCCACCGTAATTCCTGATGCAAACTACTACTTCGTAGGTTGGTACGCAGGCGACGAACTCGTTGACTTCAACACAGTTCTTGAAGGCGATATCACTATTACCGCAGTGTTTGCTAAGTATGCCGTATCTGTCGACAACGCAGTTGTTGGCGCACCTGAGGCAGGTTACGGTAACGTTAATATTTACGTAGAAGTAGACGACGGCATCACCGTTGACGATCTTAACGCAGCTGATTCTCCTTACGTATTGTATACGTTCCAGCACACTGAGGCCGGCGAAACCATCATCGGTACCAGCAAGCCCGTATTTGCAGAAGATGAAAACGGCATTTACATGGCGTTCAACTACATGGCAAACAACGGCTTTGTATCTATGGACGTTTACGTTACAAACGGTCTTATCGACTTTGCTTCCTCCGATTGGGGCATAATCGATATCTATACAGATATTCAGCTTTAATTCAGTCTTTTGACATTGAGTTATTTAACGGTGCATCTTCCTTAAAAGTATAAACGGGTCGCACCGCCCGATGCCCTATTAGGGGACGGCGCTTTTAGCGCTGTCCCCAAAATAGGGGGACTTTTGAGGAAAAGCATTACCTTTTGTTTTCCGTAACGCTTCCGTTACGGCAGACATAAAGAAGTGTTCAGCACTTTTTGTGCTGTTGCGCTTCGGAGCGCGTGCTATCCGAAGCGGACCAGTTCAAAAAGAACTAAAATTTTTTAGCTTGTAGGCGTGCTTCTCAGGGCAGTCTATGGCAGAGGGAGAAATTTTATGAAGAAAAGGGCTTTGGCACTTTTGTTATCATTCCTTATGATAACAAGCATGTTCGTCAGCACTTTTGGCACTTCGGTTACAGCCGAAGGCGAAGCGATTGGCTTGTTCGAAGTCACAAGTGCGGTTTTAGTTGACGGGACTCTTACAGTCAGAGGTTCTGCGGTTGCAGTTTCCGACAGTATGAGTGTCAGCGTTATGCTGTACGACGGTGTTACCGACGGTAATGACCCCAGCGGTTCAGGTAACCTGGCGGCGATGTACACGTATAGCTATGGCGATATAATGACCGGTGACAGCAATAGCTCTACCTTTGTTATTACCAGAGCTGTTGATGCCGCTGTGCTTTCTTCCGATGGCGCGGTATATGTTGGCATCAAGACCACTTCCAATACCGACGCAGTATGCTATGGCGGCGTTTCCTCCTACATATATTATGACCTTAATGCAGAGGATGCTAATGCAGTCGGTATCACTTCTCACCTTTTAGCTATAGGTGAGGCTTATAAAACACGCCTTACTTCAAAGACACCCACTCGTCCCGGCTACAGATTTAACGGTTGGACCGACGCGGACGGTGTTGCCGTTTCTTCTGCGGCAACGATGGCTCCCGGCGGTGTAACGGTGTATGCAAGCTGGACGGCTACCGATTTTTACGATATCAGCTTCATCGCGGGCGAAAACGGCACCCTTACCGGTGGTGTTCAGACCAAGGTTACCTACGGTAAGACTTGGGCTGAAGCAATAACCTCTCTCCCTACTCCCGTACCTGTAAATTCTGACTATGTTTTCGCATATTGGTATCCTGAGATTCCTGCTGATGACTATGTAATAGATTCCGACATGAGCTTTACCGCGGTATTCCTCCGTGATGATGCTTCTTCTCAGTCTCTTATAGAGATAGACGAGGCGTTTTACAAGAACGGCAGCGTAACCGTTAACGGTAAGGTTAACTCCGTAAGCCAGAGCCAGTGGGACGTTGCTTTCACTGTTTACGGCGACGTTGAAGACGAAAGCGACGTTGGTGCTTCCTTCGGTTCTTCCGTGGTTGCGTTGAGAACGGTTAAGCTTTCCGATATAATTGATGAAGATACTAACGAATTTTCCTATACCTTCAAGGCTGATGCTGATTTGTTTACCGGCCTTGTTTACGTGGGCGCTAAGTTTGTAACGGTTGACTTTGATACCGCGGCTTACGCTCCCGTTACCGCAGACATCGTTTTGGACAAGAACTCTGACGATGCAGTTGCAGGTGACGTTAGCACCATCGCCGTAAACATCGGTGCTGTTATGGGCGCAATCGGTGATGAAGCTACTCCTACCAGAGCCGGCCATAGCTTCGAGGGTTGGAAGTATGCAGACGGCACCGAGTATGATGAAACGGCAATTATGGGTAGCGACGGTATTACCCTTTACGCTCAGTGGGCGGCTGCTGTAACGTTCTCCGCCTCCGCAGGTGGCTCTCTCAGCGGCGAAACTTCCTTTACCGTTATTACAGGCACCGCTTTTTCCGAGATCGCACCTACCCCCGTAGCAGAATACGGCTATAAGTTTGAGGGTTGGAGCCCTGCTCTTCCCGAAACAGTAACCGAATCCGCAAACTATACGGCAATCTTCGTAAAAGATGAGAGCTTGTGGCATACGATCAAGTTCGTAAGCGCAGTAGGCGGTTACCTTGAAGGCACCGTAGAGTATACCGATATACTTAACGGTACCGCAATGGCAGACTTAGTACCCGAAGCAGTA
>JAFQHW010000031.1 GCA_017397805.1 Clostridia bacterium
AACAGCGGTTTGACTTTAGGGGAGTATTTGGAAAAGTAAGGGGGCAATGCGCTATCAGCTGGCTTGATAAGTTTACACCCGACCTTATGGAAAAAGATATAAGCGCGTATACTGCAGAATTCTTTTTGTCCCGCGGGATAGACAGGGTGGTTTTTGATTTGGATAACACCGTAGCCTCCTATGATTCCCCCTTGCCCGACGAGAAGGCGAAAGCGTATATCAAGCACTTACAGGATGCGGGAATAGAGGTTATGCTTCTTTCCAACAACGAAAAGGAACGGGTAGACATATTTAACAAAAACCTAAGGCTTTTTGCGGTACATAAGGCAAAAAAACCAAGCCCGAAAGGAATAAAGCTGTGCCTTTCTCAATCCAAAAACAAGGGAAAGGCGGCATTTGTTGGCGACCAGATTTTTACCGACTGTCTTGCGGCAAGACGGGCAGGACTGCCTTGCTTTTTGGTGGAGCCTATACAACCCAAGGAGAATTTGTTTTTTAAACTTAAACGCATAGGGGAAAAACCCTTTAGAAGACGATACAAAAGAAAGGCTGAGATAAAATGAAATTTACCGAGCTTACGATATACACGAACACCTTAGGAAGCGAGATAGTAGGCGGCATTATAACAGCCGCGGGGATAAGCTGTTATTCCGTAGAGGACCCTGCGGATTTAGAGGCTTTACTTAACGATAACACCGTACCCTACGACTATATTGAAGAAGGTTTGCTTAACAAGACCGAGGGGGAGACCTTGGTTAAGATATACATATCCCAAGACGAGCAAGGCACCGCACAGCTTGCAAGGATAAAGCAAGGTGTGGAGTCCATTGAAGGCGACTGCTTCGGCAGACTGTTTATGGAAGAAGTTACCGTTGACGACGGCGATTGGGCGGACGGCTGGAAGCAGTACTTCCATCCGCTGCCCATAGGCGAAAAGTTCATTGTAAAGCCTACTTGGGAAAGCTGTGACAGCGACGGCAGAATAGTTTTGGAAATAGATCCCGCATCGTCCTTCGGCACGGGTCAGCACGAGACCACCGCCCTTTGCCTTAGAGCCCTTGAGAATATTGACGTAGAAAACAAGCGCGTTTTGGACATGGGTTGCGGAAGCGGCATACTCGGTATAGCCGCCGCGAAATGCGGTGCTTCCGAAATAGTGTTGGTGGATATTGACAGCGTTGCCGCAAGCATTGCGGAAGAAAACTTGTCGGTAAACGGTGTTGAGGACAAATGCAAGGTGTATTGCGGAAACGTAATAACCGACGGCAAATTGGCTGAAACCGTATTTGATGGGGAATACTCTTTAATACTGGCTAACATAGTTGCAGACGTTATAAAGGGTATGGCAGATATGTTTTACGCTTCTCTTGAAGAAGGCGGCACCTTGGTTTGCAGCGGTGTTATAGGCGGCAGACGTGCAGAAGTTGAGTCCTTGCTTGAGGAAAAGGGATTTAAGCTTTTAGGCACTGACGAAGAAAAAGATTGGGTGGCGATCAAATGCACGAAATAGAGAAAAAGATGCGCGCTCTTGAAAAAGAGCTGGAGTATCACTCTAAAAGATATTACGAGGACGATGCGCCTGAAATAAGCGACAGAGAATACGATATGATGTTCGCTTCGCTTAAAGCTTTGGAGGAAGAATATCCCTCCTTGGCTTCACCTACGTCGCCTACGAAAAGAGTAGGCGGTGCGGTGGCAGAGCGTTTTGAGAAGGTGCGCCATCCCGTAAGCATGGGTAGCTTGCAGGACGTGTTCTCCATAGAGGAGCTTTCTGCTTATTTGGAAAAGACCGATGGTAATGCGCTTTACACAGTTGAATGTAAGATTGACGGACTTAGCGTGCTTCTTACCTACGAGGACGGTGTGCTTACCTTGGGCGCTACGAGAGGTGACGGAAGCTACGGCGAAGACGTTACCCTTAACGTCCGCACCATTAAGGACGTGCCCTTGAAGCTAAACCGCCCTATAAAGCGTTTATTGGTTCGCGGCGAGGTATATATGCCCAAGGCAGTGTTCGCCGAACTTAACGCAAAAAGGGAAGAAAAGGGCGAAACGCCTTTTGCTAACCCCAGAAACGCGTCGGCGGGCTCCCTCCGTCAGCTTGACAGCGCGTTGTGTGCCGCAAGAAAGCTCAGCATTTTCGTTTTCAATTTAGAAGAATGCAGTGAGGCACTTCCCGACAGCCACAAAGAGCGACTTGAGTTTTTGGAGGAGCTTGGGTTTAAGGTAAGTCCCATAAAAGAGCTTTGCCGTGGAGCAAGTCAGGTTATAGAGGCGGTGGAGCGCATATCGGAACTGCGCCCTACCCTACCCTACGATATAGACGGTGCTGCAATAAAGATAGACAGTGTAGCTTTAAGGCAAGAGATAGGTGAGCTTTCCAATCTGCCTAAATGGGCGGTGGCGTATAAATATCCGCCGGAGGAAGCGGAGACCACACTGACCGACATAGTTATACAGGTAGGCAGAACCGGTGTGCTTACTCCTAACGCGGTGCTTGAAAGCGTTAAGGTAGCGGGTTCCACCGTGTCCCGCGCAACGTTGCACAACATTGATTATATAAACGGCAAGGATATAAGGATAGGCGACAGAGTAATAATACGAAAAGCGGGAGATATTATCCCCGAAGTGGTAAGGTCATTGCCCGAAAAGCGCAGAGAAAACAGCGTACCGTATACCATGCCCGAGTTTTGTCCGTCTTGCGGAAGTCCCGTAGGCAGAGACGAGGGCGGAGTTGCAGTACGGTGCACCAACACCGATTGTTTTGCACAGCTACACCGCACCATTATGCATTTTGCAAGCTCCATGGGGATAGATAATTTGGGCGAAAGCATCATTAAAACCCTTATAGATAAAGGTTTTATCAAAAGCGCCGCCGATTTATACACCCTTGATACGGAAAAGCTTGCCGCTTTGGAACGATTCGGAGATAAAAGCGCAAAACGGCTTACGGATTCCATAGAAAAATCCAAAAGCGCGCCATTGGCAAACCTTATCAGCGCTTTGGGCATCCGACAGATAGGTGAAAAGGGCGCCATAGCATTAGCCGAGCGTTTCGGCAGTATCAAGGCGCTGTCCGAAGCCGAGGAAGAAACCTTGGTAGGCATTAACGATATAGGACTTGTTACCGCAAAGTGTATACGAGAATATTTTTCAGTACCGCAAAACGTAACGCTGGTGGAAAGACTAAGCGCTTTAGGACTAAGAGTTGAGGAAGAAGCGGTGGAAAAGGGCACGGCACTTGAGGGCAAAACCCTTGTGGTAACGGGAACCTTGCCAAGGCTTAAACGCAACGAGGCGGAAGCACTTATCAGAAAGCACGGCGGTAACGCCGCTTCGTCCGTTTCCAAAAAAACGGACTTCGTGCTTTGCGGAACGGATGCGGGCAGTAAGCTTACGAAAGCGCAAAGCCTGGGCATTCCGGTAATAGATGAAGCCGAATTTTTGCGCATGATAGGCAAAGAAAAGTAAATATATACTAAAAAAACAAAAATTTAATAGCAAAAAACCGAAAATTTATTATAATTTTTGTAATTTTTTTCTTGCAACAAACGGAATATGAATGTATAATAGTATATTGTTGGAGTGTTTTTTCTTCAGCAAAATTTTTAAGGATGAAGGTGTTTTATATGGAAAGAAAAGTCGGCACTTGCTCAAGAGGTATTCGTTGCCCTATTATAAGAGCAGGGGATAATCTTGCAGAGATTGTGGCAAACAGCGTCCTTGAGGCGGCTGAGTATGAAGGTTTTGAACTGCGTGACAGAGACGTTATTTCCATAACCGAATCCATAGTGGCAAGAGCGCAAGGCAACTATGCCACCGTTGACGCTATTGCCGCTGACGTTAATGCGAAATTAGGCGGCGGTACGGTAGGCGTTATCTTCCCTATCCTCTCCCGTAACCGTTTTGCCATATGCTTAAAGGGTATCGCCATGGGAAGCAAAAAGGTTGTGCTTATGCTCAGCTATCCCAGCGACGAGGTGGGCAACGCACTTTTAAGCTACGATGCGTTGGATGAAGCAGGCGTTAACCCTTACAGCGACGTGCTTTCTCTTGAAAAGTACCGCGAACTGTTCGGTAACACTGTACATGAATTTACGGGCATTGATTATGTTGATTATTATTCAAGCATAGTTAAGGACGCAGGCGCTGAGGTGGAGATAGTATTTGCCAACCGCCCTCAAGCTATTTTGGATTATGCAGACTGCGTTATTAACTGCGATATACACACGCGTGTAAGAACCAAGCGTATCCTTAAAGAGAAGGGCGCAAAGGTGGTTTGCAGTCTTGACGATATACTTAACGCACCCGTTAACGGTAGCGGATTCAACTCCAAGTACGGTCTTTTAGGCTCTAACAAGGCTACCGAGGATACCATTAAGCTGTTCCCCGAGGCTTGCTTTGACTTGGTTGAGGATATTCAAAGCAGAATTTTAAGCGCTACGGGCAAGCACGTGGAAGTAATGGTTTACGGCGACGGCGCCTTTAAAGACCCTCAGGGCAAGATTTGGGAGCTGGCTGACCCCGTTGTTTCCCCTGCTTATACAAGCGGTCTTGTAGGTACTCCCAACGAGCTTAAACTGAAGTATCTTGCCGATAACGATTTTAAAGATCTTTCCGGAGAGGCGCTGAAGAACGCTATTTCCGAAAGCATAAAGGCAAAGAACGATAATCTGGTGGGCAATATGGCTTCTCAGGGCACAACACCCAGACAGCTTACCGACCTTATCGGTTCTCTTTGCGACCTTACCAGCGGCAGTGGCGACAAGGGCACACCCGTGGTTCTTGTACAAGGCTATTTCGATAACTTTACCGATTAAGAAAAACTCATTTAGGCAGAGTAAACACTCTGCCTTTTTATTTTTCCTATTGACAAAGGAGTTTTTTTATTTTTCCTATTGACAAAGTAGGTTTAATGTGTTAAACTTGTTACAGAGGTTTAATGCTTTAAACCAAGCGGAGGTATAATATATGCAAACACCTAAGATTTTTGAAAGTGAATTTAAATTCCTTTGCATACTTTGGGAGTACGAGCCCATAGGCAGTACGGCACTGGTAAAGCTATGCAAGGAGCAGCTTGAATGGAGCAAGGCAACCACCTACACGGTGATACGCCGCCTTTGCGAGCGCGGCGTTATTAAAAACGAAAACGCCGTTGTGTGTACCCTGGTCACCAAAGAGCAGGTACAGCTTGCGGAGCTTGACGAGCTGGTGGAAAAGCGTTTTGACGGGTCATTACCCATGTTTTTTGCCGCCTTTTCCAAGCGCGAGAAGCTTAGTGAAGAGCAGGTTGCCGAAATAATGCGGATAATAGCTGAAGGAAAGTAGGTGTACTTATGCGCGCGATTTTTATTAACTTTTTGGATATAAGCATCGTGGTATCCTTTGCTATATGCGCCCTGCTTATATTAAGGCTGTTGCTTAAAAAAGTGCCTGCCTTTATACGCTGTATCGTATGGGGGTTGGTAGCACTGCGGCTTTTGGTACCCGTAAGCCTTGAAAGTGATTTTAGCCTGATACCTAAAAAAGCTGACCTATCGGAAACAGTAAAGACCGAAGCTCCTGCGGTGGAAGAAGCGCCAACCCTAAACGAAAGCATTCCCCTGCCCCCCGTACAGGAGCAGATACCACCTTCCCTTGACGTATCAACGCCCGAAACCGCAGTTCCAATCCTTCCCGACACTGCGCCCGAAGCAGAAGCGCCCGTAACGGATCAAGCACCCGTAAAAGAGGACGGCGCAGACGTTTGGCACATCCTTTCCGTTATTTGGATATGCGGCGGCGCACTTATGCTTTGTTATCTGGCGGCAAGCTATCTGTTGGCACGCCGCAAAGTAAAGGACGCCGTGGTTTACGGTGACAGAATCTATGTATGCCATGGGATTTCCCCCTTTGTACTTGGGTTTATAAAGCCCATTATATATCTGCCCACGGGGCTTACGGAGGAGGAACGCTTGCTGATAATCAGCCACGAAAAAGCGCATCTTAAGCGCGGTGACCATCTAAGCAAGCCCTTGGGCTTTTTGGTGCTTAGCCTCCATTGGTTCAACCCCCTTGTGTGGGCGGCTTACCTTGTGTTCTGCCGTGACGTGGAGTTTGCCTGCGACGAAAAAGTAATAAAAACCATGGACGGCGAAGAAAGGCAAAAGTATTCCCTCACCCTGCTTAAATGCAGTACGGGCAAAAGAATATCCGTTGCCAACCCCTTGGCTTTCGGCGAGGTGGGCAGTAAGGAACGTATCACCAAGGTGATGAAGTACAAAAAGCCCGTTATATGGATAGCCTGCATAGCTATAGTGATTTGTGCGGCGGTGCTTTTATGCTTTGGCACAAGTCCACGAGGAAAGAACGGCAACGAGGATGTCCATATAAGCGGCGAAAGCAGTGAGGAGTCCGCCGAAAGCGACGAGGAAAGCGACGAGGAAAGCGGTGAGTATGATCCCGCCCTTGACCCCGCCAACAACTATGCTCTTGGCTGTGAATACAAGGTTTACAGAAACAACATGGAATTAAATGCAAACTACTACGTTTCGGGGTTTGATGACCTTGAGCTTACAAAGCTGACGGACGGAACAATCTCCTACGAGGACGCTGTCTTTTACACCCACGGTAACAGCTATAAAACTATATGGATGGATCTGGGCGAAGAACGCACGGATGCATCCAACATAGTCTTAAAAAACGTATACGAGGGGAAATATAAGGACCACCACTTTGATTACCATTTTTACCCCTATTTTTCCAGTGATGACGTTCATTATTTACACGACACGTGCAGTTTGAAGAAAATAAACGTTAAGCAAACGGATAAATATACGGTAAACGACTATTATTTTCACATTGATTCCGTTCACACGTACAGATATTTAAAAATAGAGCTTGCATTCCCCTACGACAGTTTCGGACTGTCCGAAATAATGGTCTGCAAAGCCGGATTTGACACGGGCGGTGCTGCCGACCTTGAGTGGGATGTTTCCAACGACCAAACCCTTACGATAAGGGGCGAAGGAAGCATGGAGATCGATGCAATCAATGCTCCGTGGAAGCCATTTGCAAGCGTAATAAAGAAGGTAGTCTTAGAAGACGGCATAACCACTGTAGGTCCTAACGCCTTTGAAACGTTTGAAGCTATGACGGAGGTGGTACTTCCCCGTACGCTTACAACTATTCGCTCAGGCGCTTTTTTCGGTTGCTCTGCCTTGAAAAGCGTTATCATACCCGAAGGGGTTACGGAAATCGGTCACCGAGCTTTTAGAGGATGTTCTACCTTAAAAAGCCTAAGTCTGCCCGACGGTTTAATTACTATTGGTTCCGCGGCATTTCATGACTGTCGGACTTTAACCGAGTTAAAGCTGCCCCAAGGGTTGTTGGAGATAGGGGCCTCCGCTTTTGGAAATTGCGCAAGCCTTAAAAAGATAAGCCTGCCCGACAGCGTTACCACCATCGACGCTTGGGCGTTTGTCGGCTGTGAGGGCTTAAAGGTAAACGGATTGCCCAAAGATTTAACGACTGTTGGAAGAGAGGCTTTCCCCTATAACGCCTTCGGTGATACGATAACCATTCCCAAGCACGTGGTGGGCATAGAATACAACGCCTTCGGCAAGCAAAACCGCTTTGTGGTTGACGGAGAAAACCAACATTTCTCCGCCGAAAACGGCGTACTTTTCAACAAAGCCAAAACGGAGCTGATAGCCTACCCCGTTTTAAGCGATACCGCCGAATACACCCTACCCGACGGTGTAAACAAGATTTTATACGGTGCTTTTAAGGACGCAAAAAACCTTACCGCCGTTACTTTACCCCAAGGCCTTGAGGTAATAGAAGAAAGCGCCTTCCAAAACTGCGCCGCCCTTAAAAGCATAAGCATACCCGATAGCGTTACGGAAATAGGCAACTACACCTTCAGCGAATGCGGCGCCCTTGAAAAAGCCGTCCTGTCTTCCTCCCTTGAAAAAATAAGCGATTCTACGTTTTACCGTTGCTCTCAATTAAAAGAGGTAGCTATACCTGCGAGCGTTTTAAATATAGAAGCCTACGCGTTTGCGGAGTGCACAGTCCTTCAGTTGACCGAACTGCCTGACGGAATAACGGACATCGGCGCCAATGCATTTTTCGATTGCGATACAATAAAAAACATAGCTTTGCCCAAGCAGCTTGAATATATCGGAAGCGGTGCCTTCTCTTCCACGGGGCTTGAAACGGTAAACATCCCGGAGGGCGTTACCCATATAGAAGATACGGCTTTTAAACACTGCCGCGATCTTACCGAGGTTTATCTGCCCTCTACGCTGCGAGTGCTTGACATCAGCGCCTTTGGCGGATACAGCTCCCTTAAGAAGGTTAGTTTTGGGGGCACGCTTGAGAAATGGCTTGACGTGCAAGTTGTAGACGGCGGCGACGGATGGGCAAGCACAGACGATATTTTCGGCGCACGGGTGCAATGCACCGACGGCACGGGCTACTTTATGACCCTTTACAAAATTGATTGGAACGGCGATTTCACTAATTCAGGCTACGCCACCTACGATGGAACAGTACAGGACATGGTGGATGTGCTGATCCATTTGAACTTCGGCTATTATTTCTTTAACACCGGCATTAAGGTAAACAGTCTGCGTATAGAAAACACCGCGGATGAAGGCGTGAAGATCGCCCACATCGACTTAAGCGAGGAGTTTTCCTGGAAATTTGATGAATATCCTCAACGCCGTAACTGCCTTATGTACGATTTAGCCGCCGCCTTGATCAATAACCATCCCGAGCTTGATTACAACGATATGGTAGAAATAAGCGTTAACGGTGAGGTTATCAGCGATACAAACGGAACAACGCTTATCAAGGATTATTCCTATTCCCCACCGGAACCGCCCGTTGTATAGTTTTAACAACATAAAAATGCCCCCTCGCTTTAAAACGAGAGGGGCATTTTTTTACTACATCCAAAATACAACAAAAAACGCCCGAAGAACCCAAAAAATTCGCCGCGAATTATTGACAAGCGGTTTGGTTTGTACTATAATACTTCTATTAAAAAGTTGACGGAGGTTTGTGGATATGGATAACAACAGAAGACCTGAAAATATGGCAAGAATTAATACAAAAGAATTGGCCGATGCTTTTATCGAGGAGCAGATTGCGGCGGTTAAGGCGCAGGTCGGCGATAAGAAGGTGCTTCTGGCACTTTCCGGCGGTGTTGATTCCTCCGTTGTTGCCGCTTTGCTTATCAAGGCTATCGGCAAACAGCTTATTTGCGTTCACGTTAATCACGGACTTATGCGTAAGGATGAGTCTGAAAACGTTGTTAAAATATTCAAGGACGAGTTGGATGCCAACCTTATATACATAGATGCTACCGAACGTTTTTTAAGCCTGCTTGAAAACGTAAGCGACCCCGAAAGCAAGCGCAAGATCATCGGGGCTGAGTTTATTAACGTCTTCGCAGACGAAGCAAGAAAGCTTGAGGGGGTTTCCTTCCTGGCGCAGGGTACTATTTACCCCGATATTTTGGAAAGTATTAAGGCGGCAGAGGGTAAGAAGGCAGTTAAATCCCACCATAACGTAGGCGGTCTGCCCGCGGATTTGAAGTTCGAGTTGGTTGAGCCTTTGAAGCTTTTATTCAAGGACGAGGTTCGCGTTGTGGGTGAGGCATTGGGGCTTCCTCACGCTATGGTTTACCGTCAGCCCTTCCCCGGTCCCGGTCTTGGTGTGCGTTGTCTGGGCGCCATAACCCGTGACAGACTTGAGGCTCTTCGCGAAGCTGACGCCATACTCCGTGACGAGTTTGATAAGAACGGACTTGCAGAGAAGGTTTGGCAGTACTTTGTGGTAGTTCCCGATATTAAAAGCGTTGGTGTTAAAGACGATAGCCGCTACGAGGGTTGGCCTGCTATAATCCGCGCCGTTAATACGGTTGACGCTATGACCGCAACCATCGAAGAGATCCCCTACCCCGTGTTGCATAAGATCACCGCACGCATAACCGCAGAGGTTGAAGGCGTAAACCGCGTGCTCCTCGACCTTACTCCCAAGCCTTGCGGGACAATCGAGTGGGAATAATAAGCGTTGTAAAAGCCTCTTGTATCCAAGGGGCTTTTTACGCATAAAAAAGAGGAATAACTATGGGATTATTTGATAAAATTAAAAATGCTATTTGGGGTTCATCAAACAATAATCAGGTCGGATATCAGCGACCACAAAGATCAAATTATATTCCGACTTATCATATTGAGGATTGGCAGCCTAAATTAAAATATCCCGAATATGATAAGCTGTTTTCACTGCAAAAGTATTTGGAAAGTATAGATTTGCCTAAAAATATAATCAGTCAAATAATCGAATCAAAAAATGTGTTTGGCGAAGCAAAAAGAATTATTACACACGTCACAGAACAAGTCCCACTTTCTGAAATGTGCTATCACGAGACTGTACGTATAGAGAAATGGATAAAACTTATGGCTTTGTGGGAGTCTCCGTCTGAATATATTTTTGAAAATACATTTAAGTATATTCTTCTTCGACTAAGTTGGATGTGTCATTGGGATATGTTACAACAAAAAGCATTAAACGATTGTGGGCTTAATGATATTTTAGATGCTTGCAAACAAAATGATTATAAAAAAGTTGTTAGTTATTTCGATAATGATATATTATCTTGCTTTGCATTATCACATTTAAAGAGCAAGAAATCTCTTGTGGAAGCTGTTAGTATAGGATTTGATTTTTTGGAAATGAACACAACACACAATGGTTCAGCACACGGCAGTTTTTATAATCTCTTTGATAAACAGCAAATCAAAGGATTAATAGGAAAAATTATTGAAAGCGCCTATATATATAATAAGTTTTCGACTAAAAAGTTGTTCTTTAAAGAAGAAAATTATGTATCTGTAAATACTGATTCTTTGAAATACGATGTTTCAAAAATGAAATCTATTAGAGGATTTTATTTACCCAATGTTTCCGATAAAGACAATATAACGAAAGATATTTTACAACTTAACGATTTTTTGTTGCAAGCAACGACTTTGGTGAGAATGTTTCCAAACATACAGATTGATGCTAATGACATAGAGTTTAGATTTGATAAAGTGTTACCAGATGAGTCAACCGAATTCTGTACTTTTATCTACACTCCCAATACTCCAACAGGTAAAGCATCAAAGTATCCGTTGAAATTAGGTTTTTATTGTAAAAGAACAAGTAATATACAAGGCGAAATAGAATATTTACAAAATGGTGAAATAGGCAAATCAAGGATTATAATTTGGCATAAAGGAATCCTATATCTTGTTCATATCTTAGATAAGAAAGGTATAAAAGCTATTACAAAAATAGAAACCACCAATAAAAATGGTGAGAGGATAACAATATACAATGCAAATAAAAAAGAGGGAGAATAAGTCAAAAAATGAATGACCATTTTAAATGCATATATCGAATTTTGAGCACAATAGAAAACGAGATGGATTCTAAAAGTTTTGATATTGAAAAAATCAGTCCTAAAATGATAAAAATTAGTGAGGAACGTTGGGTTAAATATATCAATATGTTGGTTGATGCGGGATATATAAAAGGAATTGAGGCTCGCTACGATATTAACGAAGAATTAGACATTAGCATAAACGGAATTGAAATCACGCTAAAAGGACTTGAATACTTATCCGAAAACACGATTATGCAGAGAATTTATAAAATGGCAAAGGGGATAAGTGAAATTGTTCCATAATTGAAATTTGTGCATATTTATATCGTACTAAAATCGTACTAAAAAATTTGATATTCATTTTACTGCAAACAAAATGTGATAATACTGATAATAGAGATACCATATAATAACAGGATATATTAGTGATTAAACTCTTGTAGTAGAGTGGGAATAATCCTACACCTCTGAAAGCCTTTGATTTTACGGGCTTTTTGAGTTTCTGTTTTCGTTAGTGACTACACAGTGACTGCAATTAGTTTTTCAGATGCTCTGCTTTTTACAGCAGAGCATCTCAAGCTGATGACAAACCTTGTCATCAGCTTGGCAGACTGCTGAGAAAGAGTGCAGACGAGACGAACCGAGGCGAGAACTGTACTGAGTACTGTGAGCCGAGGTTCGTCTTGAACGAAAAAATATAAAAACATGTCAGAACCACCGGTTGAACCGGTGGCTTGCACAGCCCCTATAAGGGGCAATTACAGGCTTCGCCCCTAAAATGAGCCACTGAAGTTTGACACCGCATTACACTTACAGGCAGCCGCTCACGTGCGGCTGTCTTTTTTTAGCCTATTTATTCTTGGCACCCGTAAACGGGTCTGTATATTCCTTGAAACTTATTTGGTCTGCGGCGTTGTCTTCTTCTATCTGATTTCTGATGTACTCTGCGATTACTTTTTTGTTCCTCCCTACTGTATCCAC
>JAFQHW010000032.1 GCA_017397805.1 Clostridia bacterium
AATTTTCGAGAACTTTTTGTTTGTCTCTTTGTTGTTCAATTTTCAATGTCCGCTCCGCTCTTGCCTCGCTCCCTCTCGGGCGCTCCCTCAAGCGGCTCAGTTAGTATAACACTTATTTCTCCCTTTGTCAATACCTTTTTTTGATTTTTTTCAAAAAAGTTTTCTACCTTATATTATATGCAAGAAATTTATCCCTTATTCTGCAAAAAAAGTTTTTTATTTGCCTCAAAAATTTCGCCGTACATATAGAGAGAGCCGAGGGCAAAAACGGGGCACCTTCCGTCGGCGAGCTCCGCCGCCTTCGCCATACCTTCCTCTACGGTTTCGGCATATACCGCACAGCCGCCGAGGGTGTTTATCTTCTCTGCCAGCTTGTGTGCCTCCAAAGCTCTTGGGTTGTCGGGCTTGACTGCTACAAAATGTTGTGCTATCTCAAGCAGATATTCAATCTCCGCGCTGTAGTCCTTGTCCGCCATAACGCCTATAAGCACGACGGCTTTTCCGTATCTTTCCGCGAAGCTGTCCACCGCCGCACGCACACCCTGGGGGTTATGACCGCCGTCGTAGATAATAAGGGGAGAATCGCAGAGAATCTCAAACCGCCCTCTCCACTTAACTAATCTCAACCCTTCTTTTATCGCTTTTCCCGAAATTTTTAGTCCTTTTTCGTTAAGCAGCTTTGCGGCAGTTATAACCATCAGCGCGTTGCGATATTGATAAGAACCGAAAAGCGGCACCTCGTAGGATACACCATCGTACTCAAAAGATATGCCGTCCTTGGTATTATCCTTGTGACAAAGCTTATCAAACTCAGGACTTACGCAAGGACATCCCGCGGCTTTGCACGCTTCCTCTATCACCTTGGCGGCGCTTGCGTTGTTGTTGGCAGACACCACGGCGCTGCCTTTTTTTATAATACCCGCTTTGGCTTTTGCTATCTCCTCTATGCTGTTGCCCAGAACGCCCATATGGTCGAAATCTATCTCCGTTATAACGGAAAGCAAGGGCGCATCTATGACGTTGGTGGAATCCAACTCGCCGCCCAAGCCTACCTCAAGCACCACCACGTCGCAGTTTTGGCGACTGAAAAATTCAAAGCCGATAGCGGTAACCAGCTCAAACTCCGTAGGATGGTCCTCCATGCTTTCCGCGAAAGGCTTGACGTATTCGGTTATCTCTGCCAGCTCGGCATCGGTGATTTCCTCACCGTTGACCTGCATACGCTCGTTGAAACGCAAAATGTAAGGGGAGGTATAAAGCCCCACCTTATAGCCTGCCGTTTTTAAAACGGAAGCAATCATAGCGCAAACGGAACCCTTGCCGTTGGTGCCCGCCACGTGTATAAACTTCAATTTGTTTTGAGGGTCGCCCATAAGCGAGAGCAGTTTTTGGGTGCGTTCAAGTCCCGGACGGCTACCCATCCAGGAAACACCGTGTATATATTCAAGCGCCTGAGTAACGGTCATTTTCTGTCACCTGCCATGTACTTTTCCAAGCCTTTTTGAGAGCGAAGCCACTTGATAAGAAGCATCTCTGCCGTGCCCGCAAGAACGGAAAAGGCAAGTCCTATCAGAATGCCGTAAACGGGCATACCGAAATCGCGCACTTTTGCGATGGATTTAATGCCCACTTGACCTATGGCGTGTGCCAACGCTACCGCCGTTGCGGTCTGCGCCGTTTTGTTTTTCTTTACAATAAAAGGAACGATACCCGAAATAACACCCACCGAAGCCGCACCTATGGAAATAATAGGATGGAGGGCGGGGTTGGTGGACATAAGACAGCTTACCGCGTCAGCACAAACACCTACCGCACCGCCCACAACGGGGCCGAACAGCAGACCCGAAAGAATAACGGGCGCGTTTTCCAAGGTGAATCTGTAGTACACGTTGAAAGTGAACAAATTCTTACATATTATACCTATCACCGCGCTTGCCGCCGCCAGCATTGCCGCCGTGGTAACTATCCTGGCCATTGACTTTTTGTTGTTTTTGGACATAAAAAACCCCTCCTTTATCTTTCGTCGTCATATCAAAGCACGAAAAACAAAGAGGGTGCAAAAATATGCGACAGCGGGATGCTAACCCGATACCGCAAGCGTGTTTAACCACTTTTCGTCCGTCGGCAACTCCCCGTCCGACAGGCACTTCACGCATCGAGTCATACTCTGCCACCGCCATATTAGCACAGCAAGCTCCCTTTGTCAAGAGGGAGAAAGCGATTGCAGAAGCACGAAGTCGTATAACGGATTTTAGCAGGAGTTTATGTCGCTTGCTAAAACATTCCGTCGGCTTCGGGGTATTGTTAACAAAAAGTTCACATAAAAAGTTTCGCAAAGCTATTGACAACGGCAAAATCGGGTGTATAATCATAAGTGTTAGCAGACAACACAGCCGAGTGCTAAAAAACATAAGTGGTTTTGGGAGGTGAATGCCAAGTGGAATTATCAGAACGCAAACAGCGTATACTAAAATCTATAGTGGACGAGTATATTCGTTCCGGTGAGCCGGTTGGCTCCAAGTATATCTCCACTGCACTGCCCGACTCGGTTTCCAGCGCAACGGTGCGCAACGAGATGAGCGAGCTTGTTGAGATGGGCTACCTTGATAAGCCCCACAGCTCCGCAGGGCGAGTGCCTACCACGAAAGGACTTAACACCTACATCGACGCTTTGATGGAAAGCTACAAGCTCAGTCTTGAGGAGCTTGATTTGCTGAACGAGCTTGTGGAGTTTAAGGTGGGTGAGTTTGGTAAGCTTCTTAACCAAGCGGCAAGAGCTTTATCCCATATAACCAACTACACGGCAATCTCGGTGCTTAAACCGCCCGCCATTACGGTTGAGAAATTTAAGACCGTTTACGTGGACGAAAACAACTTTTTGTTGATGATGAGTTGCAAGGACGGCGAGGTTAAAACCAAGACCGTAAAGGCAAGCGGCTGTACGGAAGGCAAGCTTAAGGTTTTGGAGAAGGCTTTTAACGGCTGTCTTGTAGGGATGACCGCAGAGCAGATGACCTTGCCCGTTATATTAAAGCTTGAAGAAAACGCAAAAAACGCAGAGGAGCTTGTACATCCCGCGTTAAAGGCGGTGCACAGCTTGCTTGGCAGCGGCACAAAAGAGGACGTGCAGGTAGAAGGCCTGGCAAAGCTGCTCAGTTATCCCGAATTCTTTGACGTAAGCAAAGCCAAAGAGGTTTTAGGGGTGCTTGAGGAAAAACACGACTTGGTTAACCGCTTGACGGCGGGTACGCCCGATAAGGCAAACGTGGTTATGTCCGGCAGCGGACTTACCAAGGCGAACGCCAGCGTGGTGTACTACCCCATAACCGTGGACGGTGAAACGGTGGGCGCAATAGGCGTTATCGGTCCTAAGCGTATGGATTATAAGAAGGTAATAGCAAGCCTTGAGTATTTTGCATCCGGATTATCCGAAGAGATGAAGAACAGTGCAGAAGGGAATAACGAAGATGAGTAACGAAACTGAAAAGAACGTTGATAACATAGACGAAGTAAAAGAGCCCAAGGAAAGCAAAAGCAAGCAAAAGGCAAAGCTTTTGGAGGCAGAAGAAAAATTGAAGGCGGCAGAAGCCGAGAACGCAGAGCTTAACGATAAATATATGAGGCTTGCGGCAGAATACGATAATTTCCGCAGGCGCAGTGCCAAGGAAAAAGAAGCTCTTTACGGTGACTGCTTTGCAGAAGCAATCGGCGCGTTTCTTCCCGTTATAGACAATGCGGAGCGTGCCGCAGAATACGCCACCGACGACAGTGAGCTGGCAAAAGGCGTATTGATGCTTAACAAACAGCTGAAGGACGTTCTTTCCAAAATGAAGGTGGAAGAGATTCTTCCCGACGGTGAACAGTTCGACCCCAACTTCCACAATGCGATAATGCACGAGGAAGACGATGAAAGTCCCGAAAACACTGTTTCCCAGACCTTGCAGAAGGGCTACAGAATAGGCGATAAGGTTATCCGCCATGCCCTTGTTAAGGTAGTTAATTAGTTTATAAAATTTACTTATATATTAGGAGGTATTTATTATGGCAAAAATTATCGGTATTGACCTTGGTACAACAAATTCCTGCGTTGCAGTTTATGAAGGCGGCGAGCCTCTTGTTATAACCAACACCGAGGGCGAAAGAACCACCCCTTCCGTAGTTGCTTTTTCCAAGACGGGCGAGCGTATGGTGGGTCAGGTGGCTAAAAGACAGGCTATAACCAACCCCGACAGAACCATAGTCTCAATAAAGAGAGATATGGGCTCCGCAAAAAAGGTTGCCATCGACGGCAAGAACTACACCCCTCAGGAAATCTCCGCAATGGTTCTTCAAAAGCTTAAGGCAGATGCTGAAAGCTATTTGGGCACCACCGTTACGAAGGCGGTTATAACCGTTCCCGCTTACTTTTCCGATGCACAGCGTCAGGCAACCAAGGACGCGGGCAAAATCGCAGGTCTTGAAGTGCTTCGTATAATCAACGAGCCTACGGCGGCGGCCCTTGCTTACGGTCTTGACAAGGACATTGACCAAAAGGTTATGATATTTGACTTGGGCGGCGGTACCTTTGACGTATCTTTGCTTGAGATAAGCGACGGTGTATTTGAAGTACTTGCAACCGCAGGTAACAACCGTCTTGGCGGTGACGATTTTGACGAAAAGATCATCGACTGGATAGTTGCAACCTTCAAGAGAGATAACGGCATCGACTTGAAACAGGACAGAATGGCGCTTAAACGCCTTAAGGAAGCGGCAGAAAAGGCAAAGATCGAGCTTTCCAGCGTGGCAAGCACCAACATCAACCTTCCCTTCATTACCGCTGACGCAACCGGTCCCAAGCACTTTGACGAAACCCTTACCAGAGCTAAGTTTGAAGAGCTTACCGCTGACTTGGTAGAAAAGACCATGGCGCCCGTAAGACAGGTACTTTCCGATGCAGGTCTTTCCGCATCTCAGGTAGACAAGGTTCTGCTGGTAGGCGGCTCCACCCGTATTCCCGCCGTTCAGGAAGCGGTTAAGAGCTTCTTGGGCAAAGAACCCTTCAAGGGCATCAACCCCGACGAATGCGTTGCCATCGGCGCGGCTATTCAGGCAGGCGTTTTGGGCGGCGAGGTTAAGGATTTATTGCTCCTCGACGTTACTCCCCTTTCTTTGGGTATCGAAACCTTGGGCGGTGTGTTCAACAGAATAATTGACAGAAACACTACCATCCCCGTACAGAAGAGTCAGATCTATTCCACCGCCGCTGACGGTCAGACCTCCGTTGAGGTTCACGTGCTTCAGGGCGAGCGTGATATGGCGGCGGGCAATACCACCCTTGGCAGATTCTCCCTTGACGGAATTGCACCCGCACCCAGAGGCGTTCCTCAGATAGAGGTTACCTTCGACATCGATGCCAACGGTATCGTTAACGTTACCGCTAAGGACAAGGGCACGGGCAAGGAACAGCATATTACCATTTCTTCTTCCACCAATATGTCCAAGGAAGATATAGACAGAGCAGTTAAGGATGCGGAAATGCACGCCGCAGAGGACAAGGAACGCAAAGAGGCGGTTGAGGTTAAGAACCACGCAGAAAGCCTTGTGTTCCAAAGCCAAAAGACACTTTCCGAAATAGGCGACAAGGTAAGCGAAGACGACAAGCAGCCCGTTCGTGCGGCTATTGACAAGCTTCAGGAGACCTTGAAGACCGATAACACCGCCGCCATAAAGGCAGATACGGAAGCTCTTGAGCAGGCGTTCTACAAGCTTTCCGAGAAGCTTTATCAGCAGAACCCCGGTGCGGCTGACCCCAACATGGGCGGCAACCCCGATATGGGCGGCGCAAACAACGACGGTGTTTACGATGCTGATTTCACCGACAAAACAGAATAATGGTCTGTGAAAAAAGCGCAGACCGCATAAAAAATCTTATTACTTGGGCTTTCAAACAACTGAAAGCTCAAGTAAACAATTAAACCATAGGAACAACTAAGGTTTTTGTTTTAATTTTTATGCTATGAACAAACTTCGCCCTCGACGTACCTTTGTACGCCGTCGGGTATCCCAAAACAACGCTTCTCGTTGTTTTGGCTCAGTTTGTCCATTCTGCACATTTTTCCCTATCCCATTGGGGCGCACCCCCGAATAAGCGCAGACCGCATAAAACTCCGAACTGAAATAACAAACCAAACGGCGGCGGAGATATTCTCCGCCGCTTACGAAGGATTGAGGTGGTATATCGGTGGCTGAAAAAAGAGATTACTACGAGGTGCTGGGAATACAAAAAGGCGCCACTGCAGACGAAATAAAAAAAGCATACAAAAAGCAGGCAAAAAAATATCACCCCGATATGAATCCGGGCGACAAGGCGGCAGAGGAAAAATTCAAAGAGGTCAACGAAGCTTACGCCGTACTTTCCGACGAGGAAAAGAAGAATATGTACGACCAATACGGGCACGCGGCTTTTGACCCCGCAAACGGCGGTTTTGGCGGCGGTGGCGGTTTTGGCGGCTTCGGCGGCTTTGATTTCGGCGATATAGGCGACATTTTCGGCAGCTTTTTCGGCGGCGGCGCAAGCAGCAGAAGAAGCACGGGCCCCGCCCGCGGCGAGGATCTGGCTTACCGCCTGACTTTGGATTTTGAAGAAGCGGTTTTCGGCTGTAAAAAGACCATAGAGTTTGCACACACGGAAAAATGCGCCGACTGTAACGGCAGAGGTGCAGAAAACCCCAACGATGCGGAAGCTTGCCCCAACTGCGGCGGCAGCGGCACCGTAAGGGTACTTAAAAACATAGGCTTTGGCTCCATGCAAATGCAACAGCCTTGCTCCCGTTGCGGCGGCAAGGGCAGAATTATAAAGAACGCGTGTAAGAGTTGTCGAGGCAAGGGCGTTGTAAAAAAGCAGAAGAAGCTGGACGTAAACATCCCCGCCGGTATTGACAGCGGTGAGCGCATACAGCTCAGAGGGCAAGGCAACGCGGGTGAAAACGGCGGTCCCTCCGGCAATCTGTACGTAACCGTAAGCGTCCGTCCGCACAAGCTTTTTGAGCGTGACGGCACCATTATATATTTGGATATGCCCATCACCTTCGTGGAGGCAACGCTGGGCGCAACGGTGACGGTACCCACCCCCGAAGGCGGCAAGGCGGAGTTCACCATCCCCGAAGGCACCCAAAGCGGGTCGGTATTCTCTCTGCGGGGCAAAGGTGTGCCCTACCTTAACAACCCCTCGGTAAGAGGCGATATGAGGGTTACCCTTAACGTGGAGATACCGAAAGGGCTTAACTCCAAGCAAAAAGAGCTTCTTCAAAAATTTGCCGAAAGCACCGACACTAAAAATTACAACAAAAAGAAAAGCTTCTTTGATAAATTTAAGAAATAAGCTTATTCACAAAACGAAGGCTGTATTGAATGCGGTATCTTGCATTCAATACAGCCTCAAGCTGATGACAAAGTTTGTCATCAGCTTGGCAGAGTACCGAGAAAGAGCGCAGACAAGACGAACCGAGGCGAGAACTGTACTTTGTACTGTGAGCCGAGGTTCGTTTTGAACGAAAAAATATAACAAAATGCAGAAAAATAAGGAGGCTCGCCTCCTTATTTTTCTTCTTCATTATGTTTGTTTGTTTTCTTTTTCGTGCTCTGTGCCTTTGTCAGTGGTCTGACGGGGCTGAGATCAGCCCCGATTCTTCATGTCTTGCGAAAATATCAACAGTAGGTGCATTTGCAATATTTGCAGGTCTATGTTATAATATTCTGCGAAGGAGAGGGGTTTATGATGAAAATACTTTTTATCTGCCACGGCAATATATGCCGCAGTCCCATGGCGGAATTTATATGCAAAGACTTAGCGGCAAAGCGCGGAATAAAGGGGCTTACCATAGCTTCTGCCGCCACGAGCAATGAAGAAATAGGAAATCCCGTGTATCCGCCCGCAAAAGCGGAGCTTAAAAAACACGGGATAAGCTGTGAGGGCAAGCGGGCAAGGCGCATAACCGCCGCCGACTACCGAGAATACGATTTGCTTATATGTATGGATAGCTTTAATATTCGAAATGCACTGCGTATCTTCGGCGAAGATAAGGAGGGCAAGCTGGTTAAGCTTATGTCCTTTGCAAACAGCGACGGTGACGTTGCCGACCCTTGGTACACCGACCGCTTTGATATAGCCTACAGCGATATTTACAAGGGCTGCTGCGGCCTTCTTGACAGGCTTAGCCAATGAACGGGGTCTTTGTCAAGGGCGATATGTAAGGCTTTATTTCAGCCGTACAAAGTGCGGCTTCCTCCTCGGCGATAAGCGCCGCTTCTGCGGCGGCTATACCGTCGGGGGGGAGCTTTTTATAATCAGCCGGCTTTGTCACCACAGATAAGGCACGGCTTTTTTTTGTTGCACTTAAAAACTCAAGACCTTTTTTGTCTGCGGCAAGCAGATTGGTGTATATGGGCTTGGCCTTGACCGCTTCAGCGCCGATTCCGAGCCAAGCGGCAACTATTCCGCGGCGCACCCTTGCGGCGGTATAGGTCTTGCCCGTAGCGGCGGCTACAAGCTCCTCTAAGCTCGTGGCTTTAAGGGCGGCGCTTTTAAGGGTGGCGGCAAGGGATGCGTCTACGCAATAAAGTCCTTGGGGCACACCTTTTCTGAGCAGAGAGATAATCTCTCTTTCTCTGTATTTAAGGTCCCTTTTCTCCGTGTAAAACCGTGGGAACGGTATCTCTCCTTCAAAGCTTCCACCTTCTCTTATCTTCGTGGAGCTTTTGAAACCGAAATCCCTCTTTACAAAGCAAAAATCCATATCATATCCGCTTTTTATTGCGTGGGCGATGTACTCTGCTCCTAAAATATTATTAGGCTTGCTTAGGATTTCCGCGCCCTTGTCTCCCAAATGCTTTCTTATAGCTTCTGCTCTTGCCCGCGGAAAGGAAAGGGAAGGGTCGGCTTTGATAAGCCTTGCGGTTTCCTCCTCAAATTCCTCGGTGGCTATAAGCTTTGCTATGTCCGTAAGCATATCACCGCCGTCTTCACAACCGAATGCTAAGGAAGACGCACCCATGGCGGCGGCAATATCCACGCCTGCGGCGGCAAAATCCTTAGCGGAGGCTAAGCAGTAGGGAAAGGGAAGCTCCAAAACCAAGTTCATTCCGCCGGCTACAGCGCTTTCCGCGCGGCGATATTTGTCTTCCACCGCCACCTGCCCCCGTTGTACGAAGGCACCGCTCATTATCCCCATGATACAGCCGTACTTTTCCTTTAATACCGACAGCTGATGCTGATGCCCGAAGTGGAACGGATTGTATTCACATATTAAAGCTACCGTTTTTCTTTGATTTTCCATATAAAAGCACCTTTTTCCTATTGCAATTAGCAGTATTTGGTAGTATAATCATAACGTTAGATTAATTCTTTAAGGAGAAACGATATGTTTATATTGGTTGTTAATGCAGGCAGTTCTTCCCTTAAATATCAGCTTTTTGATATGGATAAGGAAGAGGTTCTTGCAAAAGGTCTATGTGAGCGTATTGCCATAGACGGCAAGCTTACCCACACTAATTTGCTTACCGGCGAGAAGCTTACCAAGGAAGTGGATATGCCCTCCCATAACGAAGCTACCCGCGCTATGATCGACGCACTTCTTGATGAGAAGTACGGTGTTATCAAGGATATGAGCGATATATCCGCTATAGGTCACCGCGTAGTACAGGGTGGTCCTTGGATAACTAAACCCACCCTCGTTACCGACGAGGCTATAGAGGACCTTAAGAAGTGCGTGGTGCTTGCACCCTTGCACACTCCTCCTCACCTTCAGGGTATAGAGGGTTGTAAGGCTGTTATGCCCAACACCCCTATGGTTTTGGTTATCGATACCTCTTTCCACGCTACTATTCCCGATTACGCTTCCACCTTCCCCATAGATATAAACGTTGCAAGAAAGCATTATATCAAGCGTTACGGCGCCCACGGCACTTCTCACAGATTCGTAGCACAGGAATGTGCAAAGTATCTTGATAAGCCCGTTGAAGAAACCAAGATAATTACCTGCCATTTGGGCAACGGCTCTTCCATAAGCGCGGTTAAGGGCGGCAAGGTTGTGGATACCAGCATGGGCTTTACCCCTCTTGACGGTATCATTATGGGCTCCCGTTGCGGCGCTATCGACCCCGCTATCGTTCCTTACCTGATAGAAAGAGAGAATATCCCCGCTGACAAGATCGGCGATTGGATGAACAAAAAGTGCGGTCTTCTCGGTGTTTCCGGCGTTTCCAGCGACTTGCGTGACGTTCACGCCGCTATAGCGCAGGGCAACGAGGATGCAAAGCTTGCTTACGAGATATTGGTTTACGGTATAAAGAAGTTTATCGGCTCCTACTCCGCCGCAATGAACGGTGTTGACGCTATCGTGTTCACCGCAGGTATCGGAGAGAACGACGAGGACGTACGCTTCGATTCTCTCAAGGATATGGATTATCTGGGTGTTAAGGTTGATGCGGAAAAGAACAAAAACGCTCGCAGTATTCCCGCTCCTTGCGATATTTCCGTTGACGGTACCCCCGTTCGCGTATTCGTAATTCCCACTAACGAGGAGCTTGTTATCGCAAGAGATACCAAGGCAGTTCTCGAAGCACAATAAAATACGGTTTAATAAATATCCACCCTTTGAGGCACACTCCGCAAGGAAGTGTGCCTCAACTAAGTTTGCCCTATCGGGCAAGTGAAGTTTCGCCCGCGGCGAAGTGGGCAAACTTAACTTCACTTGGGTGTAAACCCATACTTCACTGCAAGTAAAACGAGCAACTTCACTTTTGCGTAAGCAAAACTTCACATAACGAGCCGAAGAACTATGTGACTAATTCTTTCGGTGGATATTACCTTTCTCAAAGTATGTAACCTACTATGCCACTTTCACCGGCTGAAAGTGTCATTTTCTCTTTAATACAGAAGAATGGAGACAACTTCCTTACGAAGTGTCTCCTTTTAGGGTGGATCAGACCACTGACAAAGGCACAGAACACGAAAAAAAGAAAGAATACTACTATTTAAAGGTAGAAAATTCAGGGGAAATCCCTGAATTTTCTACTTTTTATTATAGTTTTTCGTTCAAAACGAACCTCGGCTCACAGTACAGAGGTACAGTTCTCGCCTCGGTTCGTCCCGCGGGGTCCCCGTTGCGAACGAAGTGAGCAATGGGGTGGTGTGAGCACTCTTTCTCAGCACTCTGCCAAGTTGATGACAAGGTTTGTCATCAACTTGATCCACCCTTTTAGGGTGGATATTTTTATTTATTTCAGCATTTTTTCAAGGTCGGCTATAATATCTTCCGCATCTTCGATGCCCACGGAAAGTCTTATAAGTCTGTCGGTTATGCCGATCTTATTCCTTATCTCAGCGGGGATAGAAGCGTGGGTTTGCGTTTGGGGGTAGGTTATAAGGGTTGCGGTGCCTCCAAGGCTTTCCGCAAACATTATCATATCGCCGCCGCAAAGCACCTGTTCCACCTTGCTTACGTCTTTGATGGTAAAGGAGATCATGCCGCCAAAGCCGGTGGTTTGCTTTTTGCTTACGTCATAGGAGGGGTGCTCGGGTAGTCCAACGAAATAAACCTTTTCCACCGAAGGATTATCTTTAAGAAACTCAGCTACCTTTAGCGCGTTCTCCTCGTGCTTTCTCATACGCAAAGCCAAGGTCTTTATGCCGCGCAGCAGAAGCCAACTGTCAAAGGGAGAAAGTCCTGCACCCTCGGTACGCACCATAAAGCTTATCTTTTCTGCCAAAGCTTCGCTGTTAACCACAACAAAACCCGCGGTGGTATCGTGGTGACCTGCCAAAAACTTGGTACCGCTGTGTATTACTATATCCGCACCCAGATCCAAAGGCTTTTGGAAATAAGGGGTAAGGAAGGTATTGTCCACTACGGAAAGTGCGCCGCACTCCTTAGCGATTTGGGAGATAGCCGCAATATCTGCCACCTTCATCATGGGGTTGGTGGGACTCTCCAAGTATATCATCTTGGTGTTTGGTTTAACTGCCGCCTTTATTGCCGCTATGTCGCCGACGTCCACGTAGTCAAACTCTACTCCTAATTCTTTCCAGATATTCTCTACCTGACGGTAGGTGCCGCCGTAAATATCGTCGGAGATTATAACGTGCTCACCGCTTTTGAGGAGAGAAAACGTGGCGGTAACAGCCGCCAATCCGCTGGTGAAGGCAAAGCCTGCCACACCGTTCTCAAGCAGTGCAACCGTATCCTCAAGCTCAGCTCTGGTAGGGTTATCACAACGGGAATAGCTGAACTTAATATTAGAGTTCAGCCCCGGATTTTTATATGTTGAGGTTTGATATATGGGGAAGCTTATGGCGCCAGTAAGGGGGTCACAGCCTTGATAGCCGTGTACTACCACCGAGTCCATCTTCCTTCCGAACTGCTTATGGTTCTTATCAATCATCTCAAAAAATTCTCCTTTAGTCTATTTTAAAAGGTACAAATCCCAATGCATCTGCGGAGATAAGGAACAGATCCGTCTTCCCCAGACTTTTCTCTGTGATAGCGGGGTTTACCCCGTGCAAATGCCCGTAAAAGCAACGCTTAATACCGTATTCCCAAAGCAATTCTGCCAAGGGCGCGCATTTAACACCGCCCAGCGACGGAGGATAATGCAAAAATACCAAAAGCTCGTCACCGTCGGAGCACATAGCCTTGCCCGCGTCCAAAGACCTGCGAAGCCGACCTGCCTCTCGAAGAACGATCTTTTCGTCCTCGGCGCCGTAGCTGCCGTCGGGGAACCAACCTCTCGTGCCGCATATTATTTTGTTGCCTACCTTGTAAGCGTTGTTGAATAAAAAATCTATACTGTCTGCCCCGATGTTGTCCCTGAAGGCGTTAAGCTTCGTAAGGGTGCCCCACCAATAATCGTGGTTGCCTTTGCCGATAAGCTTTTTGCCCGGCAGACTGTGGATAAAAAGCATATCTTTTTCTGTGTTGTCAAATCTTATGCCCCAAGAAATGTCGCCCGGTATCACCACCGTATCTTCGGGTTTTACCGTGGCGCGCCAAGCGGCTTCCAACCGTTCCTTGTGGTTGACCCAAGCCTTGCCGAACACGTCCATAGGTTTGTTGGTGCTTTCCGAAAGGTGCAGGTCTGCAATAACGTAAAGCGCCATTCTTAAAGCTCTCCGGTCTTGTGGTCGGTCCACACCTCGAATATGCCGCCCATTCCCAGCAACGCGGAAATAAAGCGCACCCAAAATACCAATTTATCATCATCCCACTGCTTGGCATTAAAGGTTTCAACCGAAACGTACTTCCATATCATCCACAGAATACAGAGGATCAAAAGGGATAAAGCGGCTCTTGCAAACACACCTTGCATACTATTCCGCTCGGAAGCGGCGCGTGTTCGCAAGCATATAACGAATCCGCCGAAGAATACGATAGCTATTAAAACATAGGGAACGATATACATATTTTCACCCCGATAATTTTCAAAAATCCGTCCATAATAATTACAGCAAATACGAAAGGAGTACTTTTACCGTGATTTGTGATAAGAAAGACAGCCACAAGCCTATCAAAGGCGTAAACTGTGCAGTTAAAAACTGCCAATACCACGACGGTGAAACCAACTGCACCGCCGGCTGTGTTGCCGTAGGACCTTCCAATGCTTGCTGCAGCTCGGAAACCGTTTGCGCAACCTTCAGAGTTAAGGAGTGCTAAGGTTTAAAGCTTTTTAGCGGCGAAATCGTAAACCTTTGTATCTATATCTGCCTTCTCGGTAACACCGTCGAATCTTACGGGCTTGCCCTTGAGCTCGGCTAAGGCTTTGGGAGGGCAGGTATTACTTATTTCGGACAAGGTATCGATGCAAGTAAAGTCGTCACCGTCCACGTTCTTGCCCAAGGATTTAAGCACTGCTCTCGGGAACTTGTAAGGTGAAGCGGTGGAGGCTACCAGCATAGGGGTATTATCTCCGCTTTCTGCCTTGTATTTATCCGCACAGTAAAGAGCTACTGCCGTATGAGGGTCGCAAAGATAGCCACCTTCAAAGTAACGTGCCACTGTTTCCTCGGTAGCACTTTCGTCACCGTAAAGGGCGGCAAAATCCTCAGACAGCTTTGCCTTCGTAGCTTCGTCAACGGTATAGATGCCCTTCTCGTTAAGCTCCTTCATAAGCTCGGCACATTTCTCCGCACCGAGAACGAAGTAAAGAAGTCTTTCAAGGTTGCTGGATATAAGTATATCCATAGAGGGGGAGCTGGTGGTATAGAAGGGACGGCGCTTATCGTAAACGCCCGTATTAAAGAAGTCCGTAAGTATGTTGTTCTTGTTGGAAGCACATATCATCTTGTTTACGGGAAGGCCCATCTGCTTTGCTATATAGGCGGCTAAAATATTGCCGAAGTTACCCGTAGGCACGGTAACGTTGATCTTGTCACCCATTGCGATAGTGCCTGCGCTTACCATATCAAGGTATGCGGATATATAGTAAACTATCTGAGGTGCAAGTCTGCCCCAGTTTATAGAGTTTGCGCTGGAGAAGAACAGACCGTTTTCCGCTATCTTTTCCGATGCGTTGCCGCCGAATATGCGCTTAACTGCCGACTGTGCATCGTCGAAGTTGCCCTTTATGCCGCAAACGGAAACGTTGTTGCCCTCCTGAGTAGCCATCTGAAGCTTCTGTACGGGGCTTACACCCTCGCTGGGGTAAAACACCTGTATGCGTACTCTGGGCACGTTTGCATAACCCGCCAAAGCGGCTTTGCCCGTGTCACCGGAGGTAGCTACCAAAATAAGCGCGTCCTTTTCCTCACCGCATTTATCAAGGGAGAGGGAAAGCAAATGGGGCATTATCTGAAGCGCCATATCCTTAAAGGCGCTGGTGGGACCGTGCCACAGCTCAAGAATACTGTTGCCGCCGGAAACGGCGATAGGTGCGGTAACTTTGCCGAAACGCTCCTTGGAGTAAGCGGTTTCCGTTGCCTTTTTAAGCTCCTCTGTGCTGTAATCCGTAAGGAACATGGAAAGTATCTTCTCTGCTCTTTGAGGGTAGTTCATCCCTTTAAGCTCTTCAAGAAGCTCCTTCGTAAGGGAAGGGATACTTTCGGGCACGAACAGTCCGCCGTCAGCGGCGATGCCGTTTTTTATTACGTAGGCACTGCTTCTGCCTTTATCGTTTCCTCTGGTGCTGTTGTACAACATAATCTTTTCTCCGTCCTAAAAAACATTTTCTGTATGGGTAAGCCGTTTAACGCCTTGCTCGTCTGCGATAAGCTCTATAACGTCAAAACGGCGTTTTTTGTATTTGCGCGTATAACGCAGTTTGCCTAAGTAAAAGGGAACTTTGCCCTTGGCACCGTCAATTTTGCAAAACTCATAGGCGGCGCTTTTAAGGTGGCTTATTTTTTGCCTGCCCACACTGTCCGAGGGCAGACCGTATTTCAAGTCGCGTCTTGCCTTGACTTCGACGAACACCAAGACACCGCGCCTTAATGCTATTATATCCAATTCTCCGTGTCGGGTGTTATAATTCATCCCGACTATTTTGTATTTCTTTTCCTTCAGATAGGCAAGTGCCGCATCCTCACCAATTCTGCCAAATATCTTGTTGTTCAATACTGTCCCCTAAAGTCTTTCTCAAAAAGCTTTTTCTGTGCAAGGGGCAGGGACCTAATTTAAGGATTGCCGCCTTGTGCGCCTTGGTAGCATATCCCTTGTGCTTGGCAAAGCCGTAGCCGGGATAAAACTTGTCCATCTCCAAACAGAAATTATCCCTTTCCACCTTGGCTAAAATAGATGCCGCCGCGATGGACGGACTTTTTCCGTCCCCTTTTATAACGGGAACCGCTTTTATGTGGAAATCCCTTGCCACGTTCCCGTCGATAAGCGCAAGCTCAGGCACCGTTTTAAGCTTTTCGATAGCGCGCCGCATAGCAAGCATGGACGCGTTCAGGATATTGATGGCTTCTATCTCATAGACCTCTGCGTGGGCAACGGCATAGTCCAACGCAACCTCTTTTATTTTAAGGCACAGCTCGTTGCGCTTGACCTCGCTAAGCTTTTTGGAGTCGTTAAGACCTTCTATCTCACAACCCTTGGGCAAGATTACCGCCGCCGCAAACACGGGGCCCGCCAAAGGACCTCTGCCCGCCTCGTCACAACCGCAAAGCACCTTAATACCTTCGCTGAAATAACCGTTTTCTATATCCCAATTCAGCATAAGAAGCCTCCTTAGCCAAAGCATTATAATCCGAATCCGCTTTTCACGGGCGGATTTCCGCCGCTGCGGTGTCAAAATGCTCGTGAATACGGAAGTATTCACTCCGCTTTTTCCTTGTATCAACAAAATCTGCCACCTGAAAAGTCTAAAGACCCAAAAGGAGCTGAATTTTGAGGAAATTTCGATAGCGTAGCGGTTTGAGAACGAAGCAATACTTTCCGTATTGCAAGGTCGAAAAATCAAAATTTGCCGAAAAGCACTGCGGTTCAGCCCTTTTGGGCCGGTTCGGGTTGCAATGCTTTGGCTAATCCAAAGTCATCCTGCCTATCTTACCTGCTCTGTATTCATCTAAAAGACAAGCGGCAAAACGCTCGGTATCCGCAACACCGCCGCGCTGTAAAAAGCCGCGCTTTCTTGCCATGCGCTCAAGCAGTTCTTCTTTAAGCTCGCCCTCTATCGGTGCAACCTTGTATCTTTGCTCCGTAAGTGCGGGATATTTTTCCAAAAGAAGCACCGCAAGCTTGGCACCCAAATCGGTTATATCCAATATATCGTCTTTTATCGCGCCGGTAAACGCCAACTTTTCACCAACGCTCTGGTCTTCAAATTTATGCCATAGCAGACCGGGGGTATCAAGCAGTTCGATTCCGCCGGGTGCGCTTATCCACTGGGTAGTGCGGGTAACACCGGGTCTGTCCTCTGCTTTTGCCTTGGAGGTGCCCGTAAAGCGGTTGATAAACGTGCTTTTGCCCACGTTGGTTATGCCAAGCACCATACCGCGTATTTTCCGCCCCGACATACCCTTATCCGCATAACGTTTAAGCTTTTCACTGCACAGCTCTTTTATGGTGGCGGCTATGGCGTTATAGCCCGCGCCGCTTTTACTGTCTATGGCGATTACCCTTGCGCCTTCGCTTTCGATAAGCCTTTTAAAGTGGGCGGTACGGTTAGGGTCCGCCAAAGAGGTTTTGGTAAGCAAAGTAAGCCTTGGCTTATCTTTGCATATCTCTTTTAAATCGGGGTTTCTGCTGGACATGGGTATGCGTGCATCCAACAGCTCCACCACAAAATCCGCCGGCACTATACTGTTTATTATGGCGCGCTTTGCCGCCGCCATGTGCCCCGGATACCAAACTATAGCTTCACTCATTTCACTTTACCGAACTTAGACATGGGCGATATGCGCAAAAGCACCCTGCCCAAAAGCCTTTCTTCCTCAAAAAATCCTACCATACGGCTATCGGTGGAATGGTTGCGGTTATCACCCATTACGAAAAGCATCCCGTCGGGCACCGTGAAGGAGGCGTTGCCCTTTCTGTCAATGGTTACCGCCTTATCCCCCGCAAAACTTCCGCGTACCATAGTCTTCGCTTCTCGGTTTACATAATCTTCCTTGAGAAACTCGCCGTCCACGGTTACGCTCCATTCCTCATAATTTATCTCAACCGTTTGACCGCCCACGGCAATAACGCGCTTGATAATGTACTTCTGGCTCAAGCCTTCCACGCCTTCCGCGTCAAGTACCACGATATCTCCCGTTTCGGGGGTGTAGAACAGATCGGATATTACCAGCTTATCCAAATTCTCCAGCGTGTAGTTCATGGAATCGCCGTCAACGGTTACAAACCTTAAAACGAAGGCGAAGATAAGCATCATCAACACCAAGGCGTGGCAAAAGGTTTCCATCATGTCAAAGAAATCGGACCAAAAAGATTTTTTCTTTTTTTGTTCGCCATCGGCAACTTCCTCAACCGCTGCTTCGCTTACGCCTTCCTCTTCGCTTACGGCAACCGCCTCAGCGTTCTCCTCGTTATCGTTCTTAAAAATATCTGCCATTACAAAACTGCTCCTAAAAAAATGGTTCACACGCGCGCACACGCGCGCGATAATACAAAAGTGTCCGTGAAAAACAGACACTTTGTACTCCGCAAATACTTATATCTTTTCCTTAACCTTAGCGTATTTGCCAACCCTGCCACGCAGATAGTAAAGCTTCGCACGGCGAACCTTACCACGGCGAACTACAGTTACGTCCTGTACGTTAGGGCTGTGGATAGGGAAAGTCTTCTCAGTACCAACACCGTAGGAAATACGGCGAACGGTAAAGGTTTCACTAACCCCGCTGTTTCTCTTTGCAATAACAGTACCCTCAAAAATCTGAGTTCTTGTTCTTGCGCCTTCCACGATTCTCTGATGAACCTTAACGGTATCACCTATTTCGAACTTAGGAAGCTCTTTCTTAAGCTGCTCGTTTGTAAAAGCCTTTAACATATCCATAAAAGCTCCTCCTTTTTTCACTACGTTCGTGCTGAGCCGCAGAGGACCGCAGTATTTAATAACGACTGATTATAGCATATATTTTTTTCTTTTGCAATACCTTTTTCAAAAAAACTCACGGCATATTGCAAGTAAAATTGTTGCAAAGAGGCGGTTCGTATGGTATAATACACAAAAACGCGGCGTTTGTACGGTGCGTTGCGATGACCAAGAGGAGGGTTTAATATGTATTGCGGAAAATGCGGCACGAAATTAAATGACAACAGTAAGTTTTGCCACGGTTGCGGAAACAAAGTAGACCGGTCGGGGGATTTGGATACCGTTACGTCCTATGCCGCACCTGAGCCCCAAGCGGAACCTGCACCCGTATATGCACCTGCTCCCCAAAACGCGCCCAAGAAAAGTAAGGCGATGCTTATAACGGTAATATGCGTGGTAGTTGCGCTTTTAGCCGCCGCAGGCATTATTGCTTGGCTTGTTTTCGGCGGTGACGGTAAAGCTCCTTCAAAGGATGAAAGCTCAAAAGAAGCTATCTTTACGGAATCCGAAGAAAGCAGTGAAGAAGGCAGTGAGGAGCTTTCGGAACAGTCTTCTTCCGAGGAGATATTCGTGCCCGATTACGATATTGAGGGCGAGTGGTGTTGCGAGCTGAAGGACGAGTGGGTTTCCGAGCTTAAAGCATATACCACCTGCCAGCTCTTGCTTGCTTTTGACGGCGAGGGGAATTTCATCTATACTCAGACCGTAGCTTATAACGGCAAGATGGAAAAAGAAGAGCTTGAGGGCACCTACGAGATAAAAGAGCTTATAGAATGCACCGACCGCGAGGGCAAAGTGGAATACTTTAAGTACGAGGACGGCAAGATATATCACGTGGATTCCGACGGCGAGCCCATGGATGCGTTTGGCACTGAGTTGGTTTTTGAAAGCGGAAGCGGCACCATAGATAATTGGGACGAGCTCGTTAACGCAGTTCCCACGGCGGCTGAAATAGAGGGCGCGTGGACTTACGAAATAGTTGAGGAATGGAATGAAGACTATCAAGCTTACATAAGCTATCAGTTCTGCTTGGTGTTTTATGAGGACGGTGAGTTGATAGCTTTCAACGGCGCCGCCGCAAGCGTGGACGGTGTTGAATATACCGAACCGAATTCGGAGGCCTTGTCTGCCGAATACACCATAACAGACGAAGGTGTAATCGAATGTGATTACGAGGGTGACCTTTTGTACTTCAAGTATGAGGAAGGGAAGCTTAAAGGTGTTGACGAAAACGGCAACACCTTGGTTTGGCTGTTCGGAGAAGCCTTGGTGCTTGAAAGAGGATACGGCACTTTAGGTTATTTTGGTGAAGCAGAAGACGGCTCCACTGACGAAAGCGCCTTGGAAATACAGCAGAATTACGATTACAACTTCGATATGACCGTTAAGTATAACGTGGAGATAGAGGTTAAGGATTACGGCGTGATCAAGCTGGAGCTTGACCCCACCTGCGGCGCCCCCATAACCGTTGATAACTTCCTCACCTTGGTAGAGGACGGCTTCTATAACGGTCTTACCTTCCACCGCATTATAGGCGATTTTATGATTCAGGGCGGCGACCCCAATCACGATGGTACCGGCGGCAGTGACAAGGAAATTTTGGGTGAGTTTGAGCAAAACGGTGTTAACAATACTCTGAAGCACGGCCGCGGCGTTATCTCCATGGCAAGAGCCACGCCTTTTGACAGCGCCAGCAGTCAGTTCTTTATCTGCCACAGCGACAGCTTGAGCGTTCAGTCCCTTGACGGACTATACGCAACCTTCGGCATAGTTACCGAGGGGATGGACGTGGTGGATGCAATCGTTGCGGATGCCGAGCCTACCGACAGCAACGGCACCATTACCTATGCAGACCAACCCGTTATAACGGAGATACGGATAGTTGAATAGATTTTTGCTTACAGACCCGCCTGAAAGGGCGGGTTCAAGCTGATGACAAATTTTGTCATCAGCTTGGCAGAGTGCTGAGAAAGAGCGCAGACAAGACGAACCGAGGCGATAGCTGTACATCTGTACTGTGAGCCGAGGTTCGTTTTGAACGAAAAAATATAACAAAATACAGAAAAATAAGGAGGTTCGTCCTCCTTATTTTTCTACTTCATTGTATTTGTTTGTTTTCTTTTTCGTGCTCTGTGCCTTTGTCAGTGGTCTGATACCCGCCTGAAAGGGCGGGTTTTTTGCTTTTACCGTTTATAAATACTGTCGAAAAATATTGGTGAAACAAGAAGCTTTTTTGTTGACAAATATTGTAAAATATGGTAACATATCGAATTAGAGAAATAGGGGGGTTATGGCTTTTTGGGCAGAATAATATTTGTCACTTCCTTTAAAGGCGGGGTGGGTAAAACCACCGTGTCCGCTTATATATCGTCAGCTCTTGCCGCCATGGGTAAAAACGTTTTGGTGGTGGACGGAGATTACGGTAACCGCTGTATGGACTTGGTTTTGGGTATGGAAAACGCGGCGCTTTTTGACGGGGCAGACGCCATTACCGGCAAAACATCCGCTAAAAACGCCATCATAAGCCACGATACGGTGGGCAGGCTGTATTTTCTTCCCGCACCCGCGTTTTTCAGCGGCTCCCTTTCACCGGAGGATACCTGCGCCTTCTTCGCAAGGCTTAAAGAGGACTTTGACTACGTAATAGTGGATAGCTCTGCGGAGGATACACCCACGTACCGCGCATTTGCCAGAGCGGCAGAGGATGCGTTGGTGGTAAGCTTGCATCAGTCAACGGCTATCCGCGCGGCGGAGAAAACGGGGGCAATGCTTGCGGAGCTTGGGTTTACCAATATCCGTTTGGTGGTTAATTGCTTCAACGTCTCGGCGGCGGAGAAAGGCCGGCTTCCTTCCGTGCCGGATATAATAGACAGGGCAAAGCTTCAGCTCATAGGCGTGATTCCTTGCGACGATAACGTTCCCATTAATCAGGAGCAAGGCTTGTTACCCTTCGTTTCCAAAGGTAAGCTTTTGCCCTACGAGGCGGCTTGTATCAATATAGCCAAGCGCTTAACGGAAAAGCGCGTGCCTTTGTTCAAGGACGTGTATAAACCTAAGAAATTAAGAAAATATTTATAATGCGACTATAATCCGAGGAGGTAGTTTTTAATGGAAATAGCAATAATAGCCAGCGATAAAAGAAAAGAGCTTATGACGGAATTTTGTATGGCGTATTGCGGTATACTCAGCAGGCACCATATTTGTGCTACCGGCACAACGGGAAAATACCTCAGTGATGCTGTGGGACTTAATATTGAGATGCTTCTTGCGGGCTCCCACGGGGGGACCGAGCAGATAGCGGCACGTATTTCCTACAACGAGATAGATCTGCTTCTTTATTTCCGTGACACTGCGGATGATAAGGAGTATTCGGACGCACAGCTTAACCTTGTGCGTATGTGCGATAAGCAAAATATTCCCGTGGCAACCAATATAGCTACGGCAGAGGCGCTTATCTTGGCGCTTGACCGGGGCGATTTGGATTGGCGTATGCTTGTGAGAGAAAACGAGGAAGAACAAAAAGAAAGGATAAAAAACCTTGGCTAATATTCAAAAACCAAAGGGCACGATGGATATTTTGCCCGATAAAAGCTACGTTTGGCAGTATATAGAGAAGAATATAAGAGAGGTTGCCGCCCTTTCGGGTTACGGCGAGATAAGGTTTCCCACCTTTGAGGTGACGGAGCTTTTTGACCGCGGTGTGGGCGACACTACGGATATAGTTCAAAAGGAAATGTACACCTTTACGGATAAGGACGGCAGAAGTTTGTCCCTTCGTCCCGAGGGTACGGCTTGCGTTGTGCGCAGTATTATAGAGAACGGGCTTTGCGCTCAGGCAATGCCCTTAAAGCTTTATTATTTAAGCAATTTTTTCCGCTACGAAAAACCGCAGGCAGGCAGAAGCCGTGAATTTTTTCAGTTCGGTGTGGAAACCTTCGGGGCGGATTCCTCGTTGGCGGATGCTGAAGTAATTCTGTTGGCTTCAGACGTTTTTAAGCGTTTGGGTGTAAAAAGTGTGGTGCTCAAGCTTAACTCCATAGGCTGTAACGAGTGCCGCGGAGATTTCAGAAGTGCGCTCAAGGCTTATTTCACCGACAAAAAGGAAGGCCTTTGCGATACCTGTAAGGGCAGGCTTGAAACCAACCCCCTTCGTATTTTGGATTGCAAGTGTCCCCAGTGTAAGGAGATAGCGGCGGATGCACCCAAAACGGTGGACTATCTTTGTGATAACTGCAAGGCGCATTTTGAAGGCCTTAAAGGTTTGCTTGACAAAGCGGGTATTAAGTACGAGGTTGACCCCTTTATCGTAAGAGGTTTGGATTATTACACGGGCACCGTGTTTGAGTTTGTTTCCGATATAGGCGCACAGTCCACGGTTTGCGGCGGCGGCAGATACGATACGCTGGTAAGCAGTCTGGGCGGTCCCAAGCTGTCGGGCGTTGGCTTCGGTATGGGCATTACCCGTCTTATCGCGGCTATGGAGATGGACGGTGTTATTCCCGAAGATCCCTCTGCCCCCGATATATTTATCGCTTCCGCTTGTGCTTCTGCAAGGGAGAGGGCGTATTTACTTACAAGAGAGCTCAGGGCGCTTGGCTGTAAGGCGGAATGTGAGCTTTGCGGCAGGTCCTTAAAAGCACAGATGAAGTATGCGGATAAGAAGGGCGCTGCTTTTAACATAGTGCTGGGCGACGACGAGCTTGAACAAAACAAGGCAAAGCTTAAGAATATGAGAGATGGGGAAAGCACAGAGGTTGCGCTTTCCGCCGATGAAATATATAAAATTATACGTTAAGAGGAGAATATAAAAATGGCAGAGCTTATGGGCAATCTAAAGCGCAGCCACTATTGCGGTGAGCTTCGCGAGAGTGATATAGGAAGTACCGTTACCGTAATGGGTTGGGTACAGCGCCAGCGCGATTTGGGCAGTCTTGTTTTCATTGACTTGCGTGACAGAAGCGGTATAGTACAGCTTGCTTTTGACGAGGGCAGTGATAAGGCGGTTTTTGAAAAGGCGTTCAAGGCAAGAAGCGAATACGTTCTTGCGGCGGTAGGTACGGTAAGAGAGCGCAGCAGTAAAAACCCCAACATACCTACGGGCGGAGTGGAGATTTTCGTTACTGAGCTTCGCGTGCTTTCCGTGGCGGAAACACCTCCTTTTGAAATAGTGGAGAACAGCAAAGCGGGCGAGGAGCTAAGGCTTAAATACCGTTATTTGGATTTGCGCCGCCCCGATTTGGCAAAGAATATCCTTTTCCGTCATAAGGCGGCAAAGGTAGTAAGAGATTATTTTGACGAGAACGGATTCTTGGAGATAGAAACTCCTATGCTGGTGCGTTCCACGCCCGAAGGCGCAAGGGATTATCTCGTGCCCAGCCGTGTACATAAGGGTTCTTTCTACGCGCTGCCTCAGTCCCCTCAGCTTTATAAACAGCTTCTTATGGTGTCGGGCTTTGACCGTTATTTTCAGCTTGCCCGTTGCTTCAGGGACGAGGATTTAAGAGCCGACCGTCAGCCTGAGTTCACTCAGATAGATTTGGAAATGTCCTTCGTGGACGTGGACGACGTATTGGCCATCGGCGAAGGCTTTATGGCACGTATATTTAAGGAGCTTTTGGGACTTGATATACAGCTCCCTCTGCCCAGATATACCTATAAAGAGGTTATGGAGCGTTTCGGCTCCGATAAGCCTGACCTCAGATACGGTATGGAGATCTGCGATATTACCGAAGCGGTAAAGAGCAGTGAGTTCGTGGTGTTCGCTTCCGCGATCCAAGGCGGCGGCAGTGTAAGAGGCATCAACGCAAAAGGCTTGGCAGATAAGCTTACCCGTAAGGAGATAGACAAGCTTACCGATTATATCAAGGGTTGCGGCGCAAAGGGGCTTGCTTGGGTAAGAATGACCGAGCAGGGAACCACCTCCTCCTTCGCTAAGTTTATGACCGAGGACGAGATGAAGGCTATCTGCGACAAAATGGGCGCAGAAACGGGTGACGTACTGCTTATTATGGCAGATACCGACAATAACCGTTTGCTTTCCACCTTGGGTATGCTTCGTATAGAAACCGCTAACCGCGGCGGCGTTAAAAAAGAAGGCTTTAAGCCTCTTTGGGTTGTGGAATTTCCTTTCTTCGAATTTGACGCGGAGCTTGGCGACTTCGTAGCTATGCACCATCCTTTCACGGCGCCTCTTGACGAGTGCTTGCCTTATCTTGAGACCGACAAAGGTGCGGTAAGAGCGAAGGCTTACGACTTGGTGCTCAACGGCATCGAGCTTGCCAGCGGCTCTATCCGTATAACCAATCCCGACTTGCAGACCACCATATTCCGTCTGCTTGGCATTTCCGCAGAAGAAGCACAGCTTAAATTCGGCTTCCTTACGGACGCTTTCCGTTACGGTCCTCCTCCTCACGGTGGTATGGCACTTGGACTTGACAGACTCGTTATGCAGCTTTTGGGTTGCGATAATTTGCGCGACGTAGTTGCGTTCCCCAAGGTACAAAACGCTTCCGAGCTTATGACCTCCTGCCCTGCAGAGGTGCCCGAAGCATGCCTTGACGATTTGGGAATAAAGATAAAATAAGTGTACTCACTTAAATATATGGAGTAATTACCGATGATTGAATTTAAAAACGTATACAAAGACTATGGGCAGAATCACGCCTTGAAGGGCATAAGCTTCAAGGTGGAAAAAGGCGAAATATTGGGCTTTCTCGGCCCTAACGGTGCCGGTAAAAGTACAGCCCTTAACATACTTACGGGTTATCTCTCCGCTACTGCGGGGGAAGCCTTCGTTGACGGCATAAGTATATTCGAAAACCCCATAGCCGCAAAAAAGCTGATAGGCTTTTTGCCGGAGATGCCTCCTCTCTATCCCGAAATGAAGGTGGAGGAGTATCTTAACTTTGTGTACGACCTTAAAGGTTGCACCCTCTCCCGCAAGCAGCACATTAACGATGTTTGCGGCGTGGTAAAGCTAAGCCACGTAAAAAACAGACTCATAAAGAACCTTTCCAAGGGTTATAAACAGCGTGTGGGCATCGCTCAGGCGCTTATAGGCAACCCCAAGGTTTTGGTTTTTGACGAGCCTACCGTGGGTCTTGACCCCAAGCAGATAATAGAGATACGCAACCTTGTAAAGGAGCTGGGTAAGGAGCATACCATTATCCTCTCCACCCACATTCTGCCCGAAGTTCAGCAGGTCTGCAGTAGGGTAGTGGTTATTAACGAAGGTCTTATCGTTGCTGACGAGAGCATAGAAACCTTGACGGAGGCTTTGGAGGGCACCAGAAGACACGTTGCCAAGATATGCGGCCCCGAACAGGACGTAATAAAGCTTTTGCGTTCTCTGCCTGCTCTCAAAGGCGCGGATATAATAGGCAGACAGGATGCCAACTCCGTAAGCTATCTTATAGAGTCTGACGAGAAGATCGATGCCCGCGTGCCCTTGTTTAACGCCCTTGCGGCAAAAGGCTATGCCTTGATAGGGCTTGAGGGTGTGGATATGAGCCTTGAGGACGTATTCGTAAGGCTCGTTTCCAACAAAGAAAAGAAAACCGAAGGGAGAAGAAGATAACTATGTTTGCCATATATAAGCGTGAGCTTAAAGCTTACTTTATTTCTCCCATAGGCTATTTGTTCGTGGGTAACTTTTTGGCTGTTTCAGGCTTGCTTTTCAGTATTTGCACCCTGCAACAGCAGGAATCCAGCAGCGTAAGCAACTATTTCAGGTATCTGATATACGCTTTTGCAATTTTGCTTCCCTTGCTTACCATGAAGTCTTTGTCTGAGGAAAGAAAAACCAAATCGGAACAGCTTCTTATGACAAGCCCCGTTTCCATAAGCGGTATGATAATGGGTAAGTATTTTGCTTCCCTTACGGTGTTCACCGCGGTTTTGCTTTGCAACAGCTTAAACTTTTTACTGCTTGAAAAATTCGGCGACCCTAACGGCAGATTAATTATTTCAAATCTTATCTGTCTGTTCTTTATAGGCGCGCTTTTCCTGGCAGTGGGTATGTTCTTCTCCTCTCTTACCGAGGACCCGTTGGTGTCTGCCATAGGCTCTATGGATGCTATTTTTGTTATGCTTGCGGTTAACTTTTTGTCCGATATTACCATTCCGTGGCTTAAAAAGATAGTGGACTTTATTTCCGTGCTTTCCCGTTACGAGCCTTTTACCTACGGTATTTTGGATATTACTTCGATAATTTACTATGTTTCCATCGCCGCCGTATTCATCTTCTTTACCGTAAGAGTGTACGAGCGTCGCAGATGGGCATAAGGGAGGTACGGCTGTGAATAACATTAATAACGATAAGCAAAGGAACGCCGTTACCAAAAAATTAAAATACGGCTCTTTATCCATGGGTTTTGCGGTTTTGGTGGTAGTGCTTTGTATAGCCGTAAACCTTGCCGCTTCACTTCTTTCCGCACAATGGTCGCTTCGCGTGGATATAACCGACGACAAAGCACGCTTTTATACCATTAGCGACGGAACCAAGAAGCTTTTTGAAGAATATTTCTCCGAAACTCCCGATTGGCACATAACCATCCGTTTTTTGGCAAAGGAAGAAAAGGTTTCCGATAATATGGTGCTGGAGCTGGCACGCTCTTACCAAAGCACCTTTGACGGTCATATAGACTTGGAGTTTATGGATATAAACACCAACATTGATAAGTGGGAGCAGTATTGCGAGCTTACTCAGATAGAGCTTACCTCTTACCACGTGCTGGTGGAGGGTAAGTACCATACCCGCGCCATAAGCTTTGCCAATTTCTATTATACCGACAGCGAATCCGGTGAAACGGTGGCGTTCGCCGGTGAAAAGGCGTATACTGCCGCTATGATCAAGTCCGGCATTAAGGAGAATCCCGTGGCGGTGTTTACTGCGGGACACGGTGAAAGTCTTGATAACGGCAAATATCCCTTGGCAAGCTACGTTGGTTTAAGCTCCGAACAGCTTTCCCAAGCCAATAAGCTAAGCCTTTTCGATACCTTAAACGATATGGGCTTTGAGGTGCAGGTGTTAGACCTTAACGAAAGCGAACTGCCCGAAAGCACCCGCCTTGTGTTTATAAGCGACCCTCAGCGCGATTTTATGGATTACGATCCCGATAAGCCCGACGTGGTAAGCGAGCTTGAGATGCTTAAAAACGCTATGGATAACTATAACGTTACCCTTATGGTTTCCGTTGACGACGAAACCCCCGAGCTTGAGAACTTGTCCCGTTATTTGTCCTTGGATTACGGCTTGATATACCACAGCAACGTTTCCGTAACCGATAACGACAACTCCTTGAAGGGCAGTGGCGGTAAGGAGCTTTTGGGCGCCGTTGCCGCTAAGAACAGCGGCTCTTTGGGCGCGCAGATAGTTAAAGGCTTCGGCGTTGACGAACGCTTTGTGTTTAACAACGCGGTAAAGCTCTCTTTAAGCACCGATATGTCCGTACAGGGCGAGGATATGATCGTATCCACCTATTCCACGGCAGAAGCCGAGGGTAAGAAGGACGTATATCCCCTCGTGGCATATACCTTGCAGGCAAACGCCATAGAGGACGATAAGGGCACAGATACGGAGAATAAAGAGTATAAAACCGCTTATCTTTTCGGTTCTACCGAGTTTTTAAGCAGTGAGTATCTTAACAGCCGTTTTTCCAACAGAGCACTTTTGGAAAGTATATTGAGAAAAGCCAACACGGTGCAGGAATACGTGGCAATTAACGAAGTTTACTTCATTGACGAAGGCTTGGATATAACTACGGGCGAGGCAAGAGGCTGGACGGTAGCCGTTACCCTCGTTGCACCTGCGGCAGTATTTGCCGTTGCCCTCGTGGTATGGGCTCGTCGTCGCCACGCTTAAAGGAGATTTAATGAAAAAGCTTAGCAGATTTCAGAAACAACTAATAGCGGCGGCAGTGGTTTTGGCGGTTGCGCTTGCGCTGTTTGCCGTGTATATGTTCAATAAACCCGAAGAAGAGGCGGAGGTTCAAAAGGCTCCCACTCTTAATTACGGCTTTAACACCGAAGAAGAGGCGGCGCTTAACGCCTTTAACGGCAGTGCCGTGTTTACCTTCTCTGCTGAAAAAGGTAAGGCTGACGAAAAAACTGCCGCAATTATGAACTTAGCCGCCGACTATGCCGCCATGAACAGCGGCATAAGCCTCGTTTTCGGTAATGGCGACGAGCTTTGCACCGTAAAGCTTAACGGCAAAGTAACTGCCACCGTAAAGGACGGCGAGGTTGAATGCTATTACAACGAAGAAGAGAAGCTTTATGCCGTTTCCGGCATAAGATACGCTTTTAATATGGCGGTTTTCGGTGATTCGTTGGGTATATCCCAAGAGGAAAAAATGGCATTGCCCGGCTTTGATACTAAAGGCAACACCCTTAATAAGGGTGGCAACATCGTGCTTTTCTCTTTGGGTAACGAGTATGGCGAGCTGGCGTTCGTTGAGCTTAGTAACAAGCAAAGCAAAGAGGTAGTGTTTTACGTAGACGAGGATACGGGTCTGCCCGCTATAATCGGCGCGGAGGGTATGGACGTTAATCAGGCTTCTGCCGTATTCCTTATGTCTTTTGCACAGAACCCCGTGGCAACTGATACCGTTGACAACCCCGGTGACCTTTCCGAATACGGTCTGGACAGTGACGAAAATGCCGAAGCTACCATCCTCGTAGCCGTAAGCGAAACCGAGTTCCGCCGCATCCGTATAGGTAAAGCGGCACCCGGCGGCAACGGCTACTACGCCCTTTGCGACGATAAGAACAACGATTACCGCGATATAGTTTATATACTTGATGCTACGTCCTCTTATGCGTTGTTCTCCATGGAGCAGTTTTTGACTGCTTCTTACGGCATCGCTCTGGATGACAATAACGAGCTTTTCACAGCTATTGACGATATGACCATCACCATAAACGGTGAGGAGATGAAGTTTGAAAAGCTCACCAAGGAAGAAAGCGCCCTTTACTCCATAAGCTATTTTTGGAAGGTTACCGAGCCCGAACGCTTCGTAGATAAAGAAAAAGGCTATGCGTTAAGCGGATTTTATAACGTGTCCGACGTGTTCTTGGCGCTAAGCACTTTGCAAAGCAGCGATATAAAGGTGGCGTTGCCTACGGAAGAAGACTTGGCGGAGTACGGCTTGGATAATCCCTACCGCAGTTATTCCTGGGTGGTCTACGATAATATCCGTTGCACCGTTCATATGACCGAGCCTGACGACAACGGCAAGTTTTACGCCTACGGCTACAGGGACGTTTTGGGCAAGAACGGCTATAGGGAAAATTTGGGCATAGGTTCCGTTTCCGTTTCTTCTTTCTCTAATCCCGACGGTGTTTGCTACGCTACCTACGAGGCCATTAACTTTATCCACAGCCAGTTGTTTACCGATTATATTGATGCGTTAGACTCCATGACCTTTATCCGCAACGGCGAAACCCACGTGTTTAAGTTTAAAAAAGAGAACGGGAAGATAACGTCCGTTACTCTTGACGGCAAGAAGACCGATCTGCAAAGCGTGCGCCATTTGTACGTGTCGAGTATTGACCCTATTATAACGGGTGAATATGCCGGCGATGTGGAAGCGGGCAAGGACGTAACGGTTATATTTGACTGCGACGGTGTAAAAACCGAAATGTCATATACCCGCCTTAACTCCGTAGAGGTTTACGTTTTGCTTAACGGTACGGGAAAATATACTGTGAATTACAAGCATTTGGCACCCATAATCGAAAACCTTGAGACGATATTGGGCGGCGGTACGATCTCCCGATGAAAAGAATCGTATTAATACTGCTTGCCGCGCTTTTTATGCTTTGCGGTTGCGGCGGTGACGGTGAAGAAACTGCATCCGAAAAGTCCACCGTAAGCGCGGATGAATATGCGCTTATCTCCCACGCGGTGCAGTCTTTTAACGAGGAAAACCGTAGGGAAGTGTCCGTTATACTAAGCCTCGCCAAGGGGGAGGAGAACGCGTTCTTCACCCAAGGCGGCTACTCCTATGACCGAGGGGACCCCATCGCAATGAGCGGTAAGACCACTCAGGTTTACGGCGACGGCGGCAGTACGAGCGAGGTTTTTTACAAGGCGGGTGCTTACTACTACAGCGGTAAGGACGGCAAGTTTTACGAGAGCTTTGACCGTCAGCTGTTTTTGGAGCAGTATCTTTGCACCAATATCACCCTTTGCCCTATGGAAAGCGTAAGAGGGTACAGGAAGGCGGAGACCTCAGCAGGTACCAAATACGTACTTAACGGTGCGGAAGAAAAGTTTTTTAAGCTTCTGTTTGATGAAAGCTTGTTCTACTATTCGGGCCTTAAAAAGCCTATAGAGGAAAAGACCGAATACACGGACGGGGAATTTACCGTTGTAACGGACGAAAATGGCGGCCTTGTAAGCTTTTCCGTAAAATGCAAGGCCGTTTTGTACGATACCGAGCCTTATTACCCTACCGGATATACCGAGGGGGAGCAGAAGCACGTGCTTGATCTAAGCTATGAGCTTTCCGTAAAGGCTTTAGGCGATAAGGTAGAGATCATCGTTCCCGATACCAAAGAATATACTTTTTTGGGATAAAATTTTACTTATAAGGCTTGAGATATAATGACGAAACTGTTACTGAAGCTTTTTGTAAAGGACTATAAAAACCCTGCCGAAAGCACGCGCGCTTCTGTGGGTGCAATGGCAGGGGCAGTAGGCATAGTATGCAATTTGTTGCTTTTTGCCGCTAAGCTTGCCGTGGGTATTGCGGTAGGTTCGGTGGCAGTGTTTGCCGACTCCGCAAACAATTTTTCCGATTCGGCAGCTTCGGTCATCACCCTTTTCGGGTTCCGTATGGCAAGGCGCCCTGCGGATAAGGACCACCCATTCGGGCACGCAAGATACGAATATCTGTCGGGACTTGCCATTGCAGCCTTCGTGCTGGTTCTGGGGGTAGAGCTTGGCACCTCTTCCGTAAAGAAAATAATAAACCCCGTGGAAACGGAGTTTTCAGCCCTTTCGTTCTTAGTGCTTTTTTTGGCGGTATGTCTCAAGCTGTGGATGTTTTTCTTCTTCCGCGGTTTGGGCAAGCGTATCAATTCCGATACGTTGAAGGCAACCGCCACCGACAGCCGAAACGACGTGCTGGTTACCTTGGCGGTGCTTGCGGGCGGCTGTATACAGCACTTTTTTGAAGTTAACGCAGACGGCTATATAGGCTTGGCGGTGTGCTTGTTCATCCTTTATTCGGGCGTGCGCCTTGTGGGCCACACGATTTCATCTCTGTTGGGTAAGCAGGCAAGCAACGAGCTGATAGAGAATATAGGCAATTTGGTGCTTTCCCACCAAGACGTTATCGGGATACACGACCTGCTGGTGCACGATTACGGTCCCGATAAGTGCTACGCTTCCCTTCATGCGGAGCTAAGCTGTGAGATAGACGCCTTGACCTGCCACGATATAATAGACCGCATAGAGCGCGACGCTTTTGAAAAGCTTAACGTGCACATGGTCATCCATCCCGACCCGGTAACCGTAAACGATAAGGAGTGGCAGGAGATGCGCGCCGTGGTGGAAAAGCTTGTGAAGGAGATAGATGCAAACCTTGCCATTCACGATTTCCGCGTGGTTAAATCCGACTATCTGCCCCGTCTGGTGTTCGATATGGACGTGCCCTATTCCATGCACCGCCGCAACGATGAGTTGCAGAAAGAGATAGATAAGGGACTTGCCGATATGGGCAAAAATTATATAACTGTTATTAAATTCGACGGAAAATAGAAAGAATATGGGTCTGTCTCAAATTGAAATTTTGAGATGAAACCATATATAAAAGCTACAAAAAAATCAAGGGCATTCAAGCGATGTCCTTGATTTTTTGTTAAGCTTGCACATAACGTTCACAATTTGTTAATGCTATGAGACAGCCTCAGTTATATTTGTACCTTGCACGAATTTTTATGTCGCAAAAGCCTCTCATCCCTCAAGCTTTACGGCATATGGCTCTCTGTTTTTGAAATAATGGTATTCTCTGAACCCCAAATCGTAAAGTGCTTTTGCTCCCTTGTCAAAATTGATCCCCACGCGCTCAGCATGATGCGCATCGGAGCCTATGGTAACAAGGGTGCCGCCCAGCTCCTTATACCTTGCCATTATATTCAAGGTGGGCATAAAGTTATCGTACGCAAGTCCGATCTGCGACACGTTAAGCTCCAAGGCTATTCGCCTTTCTATGATCGTATTCAAAATGCGGTCGATTTTTCTGCAATAGGGCTTGGTATCCATACCCTTATTGTACCTTCCGTTCATATATTTAAGCGGGTTATCCAAGTGGGGCAGTATATCCATGTCCATACACTCCACCATCTCCTGCATATCCCTGAAATACGCTTGCATATATCCGTCCAGCTGTTCCGTGTCCCATTCGGAAAAATCAATTCGGCTGAAGCTTTTCCTTACGTCTTCAAACCGTACCGCGTGGACGGAGCTGAGAACTACGTCGGGGTTTATGGCACCTATAAAAATATCCGCGTTGGCTTTGTTCCAAACCGCCTCACCTAACTCCACGCCCGTAAAAAGTGCCAATCGAGGCGCAAAGTCCTTTGCCGCCTGCTTGGCACTTTTTACGGAGTCAACGATATGCGCCGTACTGTCCATACCCTTAAACTGCGGTATGTTAAAGTGGTCGGATATAACTATACCGTCAAGCCCCGCGGCAATAGCCGCTTTGCAAAGCTCTTCCGTGGTGCATACTGCATCGTGTGAGAAAGCGCTGTGGTTATGGCTGTCGTATCTCTTCATAAGCTTTTCCCCCCCTTAAACGCTATTATGTTATCATAAAAACAATCGACTTTCAATAGAAAAAACAATGTTATTTTTTGCGGTTCAGACATTTTTTACATTCCCATTGACAAGGGGGCGCCTTTGTGTTATACTGATTAAAAGGCTGATTATTTTGCAAAAAGGAGAGATATAAATGCCGCAAATTATAGATGAGAAGCTTTTGATTAAGCGTCTTTTCCGCGATATTCAAAAACACAGTCCCAGAAACTTTAACGTTTCCCATTACGTAGAAGAGGGTGAGAACGCTGTTAGAAGGCTTATCCCCAAGTTCTCTAATTTTGATGCTCTGGGCGTTGCTCTTAATTCCATAAGCGAGGAGGAGTATTTGCATAACGTTGCTTCCAACGGTATTGATACTCTTATCATTGCATATAAGGCTATTGAGCATTTCGGCGCAAGTGCACATATAAAGGATACGGTTTTCGTGGCACTTGACCCTATTTTGGATCAGTTGAAGCTTCGTTTGGGCCCCAAGTATGAGGAGGAGCTTCTTGAGGAACAGAAGGAAAAGGATGCTATCCTTGCCGAAGCTAAGGAAAGCTTTGCTTCCCACGGCGTGGTTTATTATTTGAAGGCTGATATCGTTAAGGGCGACTATCCTTTCTTGGACAAGGCGGGCCTTCCTTGGTTGTTCACCGAAGAGGAATATGCGGTTAACGCAATGAGCAAGGCGGACTGCTTTAAGTGCTCCGTTGCCTCCTTCCCCGCAAGCGAGCTTACCAAGAAGATGAACGAGTTTGTTAATATGGGTATTAAGATGGCGCGTCTTAACCCCCATACTTTTGATAAAAACATCTCCTTTAACTGCCGTGATTTAGCAACGGTTGAGCATCCTCATTACGCGGCACCCGTTGCCCGTTCCGTTATCGCCTGCCTTTGCTTGAGCGAGGGTAGAAGTGCGGACCACCTTATTAACTACGGCGGCGAGGTTATGAGCAATTTGAGAACTGCCGCTTCTGCTCATATGCTTCTCGTTCCCTTCGTTCCCAAGGACAAGGGTGATTATCCTACGGGCAAGCTTTATTATACACCTTCTGCAAAGGTCGTTCCCGGTGCGCCTTCTGCGGCAAGCTTGGGCATCCCCGGCGGCGAAAAGCTCAGCGTTGCAGAAAAAGCTCTTAACAAAGGCAGTTACGACTTCTTGGTTACCGAGAACAGAGCGTATTGCTATATCTCCGCGTTTACTAATATTGATGATATTTATGCTGAATACGGCAACGATATAAACGTTGGTTTGTTCACCTTCAGCGAACTGTTTGAGTTCGTTACCTTGGATAAAAAGGTTAAAGGTGCCGACGGTGTGGCTATCTTCGCAGGCGAGAACAGACTTATGCTCAGCGCTTCCGAATCCGCTTCCATCGCTAAGACCATAACGGTTAACGCTTATCAGGATTATACGGAAATGCAACGTTTACATAATCAAACCAAAGTTCAGTGGAAGGATGCTTTCCCTCCTCAGAGGTTTGTTCCCGCAGTTACCATAAGCGACGGTATCGTTAACTTCTTTACCAAGTTCTTCAGCCTCAAGGGCCGTTCCGCTAAGAAGGAGCTTGCCGCGGGTTATATTATGTCCTACGGTTTAACGGCACTTTTGGTGCTTATGGCGGTTATGAATTCTTCCCTCAGCTTCGTTGCAGGCGTGGGCGCAGGTATTTTGGCAGTAGGTTTGTTTACCTGTCTTGTGCGCCGCGGTCACGATATGGGCAAGAGCGGTGCATCCAACGTGGTGCTTTCCGTTGTTTCCGTTTTGATATTCGTTGGCTTCTTCCTTTTCTTCCACTCCAGCGATAAGGATAACGCTTTCGGTGTAAGAAGAGATATTGACCATTGGGAAGTTAAGTAAATATAAAAATATCTAACAAACAGGGGCTGTCTCAAATGCAAGGATTGAGCATTTGAGACAGCCCCTTTTCTTCTTCATTATATTTGTTTGTTTTCTTTTTCGCGCTCCGTGCCTTTGTCCGTGGTCTGAGGCTGTCGCAGATTTGCGACAGCCTCAAGGGGCTGTCTCAAATTGAAATTTTGAGATGAAACCATATATAAAAGCTACAAAAAAATCAAGGGCATTCAAGCGATGTCCTTGATTTTTTGTTAAGCTTGCACATAACGTTCACAATTTGTTAATGCTATGAGACAGCCC
>JAFQHW010000003.1 GCA_017397805.1 Clostridia bacterium
AAGACTGGCTGAAGGAATGGGGATGAAGCTGAAATTGGAGTTCGTTCCCGCCACTAATTGAAGCCGCTGCTCATCTTATGATGAGAAAGTAAAAAGTAATAGTGAAAAAATGCGGTTGATTTTCGCCTTGGCGAAATCTTCCTTTCACTATTCACTCTTCACTTCTTAACCCTTTCCGCCGCGCATATAATTTACTAAAAAACTTAGGAGCAAAAGCGTATGAAAAGATTTTTAGTAATTTTTATGACGGCGGTTTTTTGTTTGGGCACCGTTTCTGCCGCGGCTTACGAGGAGGCGGTGGCGTACCCGCCCGCCTACGAGGTTTTTGAGGAGTGGGCGCAAGCGGAAAGCGCCGCCACCTTAAACGGCGGTATGGACTGCAAGGCGGCATTGCTTATGGAAGCGGATACGGGCACGATTTTGTACCAAAGCAACGAAACAGAACATCTGCCCATAGCGTCCGTGACCAAAATTATGTCAACCCTTTTGGTGACGGAAGCCTTGGACAAGGGGAAGATAAAAATTGACGATACGGTTACCGTCAGCGCCTATGCCGCATCCATGGGCGGCTCCCAGGTGTATTTGGAGCCGGGCGAGCAAATGAGCGTAGATGAGCTTTTGAAATGCCTTATCGTGGTTTCTGCCAACGATGCCGCCGTAGCCTTGGCGGAGCACATATACGGCAGTGCGGAAAGCTTTGTGGCGGCGATGAACGAAAGGGCGAAAGAGTTAGGTATGGAAAACACCCATTTTTCCAACACCACGGGACTTGACGACGACGGCTACTCCTGCGCCTTGGACGTGGCGGTGATGACGAGAGAGCTTTTGAAGCACCCCGTAATATTCAACTACACCACCATTTGGATGGATACGGTGCGTGACGGTGCATTCGGACTTAGCAATACCAACCGTCTGGTGCGTTTTTACAAAGGTGCCAACGGCATGAAAACGGGATTTACCACCGAGGCGATGTACTGCCTTTCCGCTACCGCCTTGCGTGACGGTATGCAGCTTATAGCGGTGGTGTTGGGAAGCTCCTCCTCCGAGAACAGATTTGCCGCCGCCAAGCAGATGCTTGACTTCGGCTTTGCCAATTACAGAGTGGTAAAACCCGAAGCCTTGTACCTACAGCCGCTTGCGGTGAAGGGCGGTACTGCGGAAACGGTAAAGCTTGAATACGCACCCCCTACGATCCTTTGCGAAAAGGGCGGCAGTGAGATAGAAACCGAGTTCGTTTTGGAGAAAAAGCTTAAAGCACCCGTAAAGCAGGGGCAAAAGGTGGGCGAAGCAATATTCAGCACCGAAGGGAAGGAGCTTTGCCGCTGTGACATAACCGCCGCCGAGGCTGTGGACGCCATAAGCTTTGGCAGTATGTTTGGACTGATAATCAAAAATATACTGTCTTTCGTTTAATAAAAGGCGGCTTTGCCAATATTATGCAAATTCGGCTTGACAAAAGAGCAAACTAAGGGTATAATAACAACTGAGTATATATATTAAAATAAAGTAAAGTAAGGTTATGCGAAATGTCTGTAAGACTTATCGACAAATACGCCCATGAATTTATTGACGGTGACAAGCTTGCCGCAATGAAGGAACGGCTTGTAAAGGCTGACGCCATGCTTAAAGCGCGCTCCGAGGAAAACGATTTTAAGGGTTGGTACGACCTTCCTCTTAATTACGACCGTGACGAGCTGGCGGCAATAGAAAAGGCGGCAGAGAAAATAAGAAGTGAAAGCGACGTGCTTATAGTTATAGGCATAGGCGGTTCTTATTTGGGCGCAAGGGCGGCTATTGAGTTTTTGCGTTCCCGTTATTACAACACCCAGCGCAAAGGCTTGCCTGAGATATATTTCGTTGGCAACTCTTTTTCCGGTGACGATTTGAACGACGTGTTGGCGCTTTGCGAGGACAAAGAAGTTTCGGTTAACGTTATCTCCAAGTCGGGCACCACTACGGAAAGCTCCATCGCCTTCCGTATGGTTCGCCACATGATGTTAAGAAAATACACCAATTCCGAGATAAAAGAGAGGGTGTTCGTTACCACCGACAAGGAAAAAGGCGCTTTGAAGGCTTTTGCTGACAGAGAGGGGTACAACACCTTCGTTATCCCCGATGACGTGGGTGGCAGATTCTCGGTGCTTACCGCGGTAGGGCTTCTGCCCATAGCCGTATGCGGTGCGGACGTTAAGGCACTGCTTGAGGGCGCGGCAAAGATGCGCCGCAAGATTGACGAAGACGGTATGGATAACGATGCGTACCGCTATGCAATGCTTCGTAATCTGTTTTACGATGACGGCAAGAGAGTTGAGATACTTGGCAGTTACGAGCCGTCGTTCCGTATGATGAACGAGTGGTGGAAGCAGTTGTTCGGTGAAAGCGAAGGCAAGGATGGCAAGGGCTTGTTCCCCGCTTCCGTTATCTTCTCTGCGGACCTGCATTCCTTAGGTCAGTATATTCAGGACGGCGAGCGTATTCTTTTTGAAACCATAGTAAAGCAAAAGGAAGTGCGCAAAGAGATGTTCATCCCCGCCAACGCGGTGGATATTGACGGACTGGGGTTCTTGTCCGGCGTTAAGATGTCCTCCGTTAACGACGAGGCTATGATGGGTACCTTGCTTGCCCATACCGCCGGCGGTGTGCCAAACCTTATCGTGGAGTATGAGAGACGTGATGAGGAAAACCTGGGCGAGCTTATGTATTTCTTCTTTATCGCCTGCGCCGTTTCAGGTTATCTTTTGGGTGTCAACCCCTTTGACCAGCCGGGTGTTGAGGAGTATAAGCGTAATATGTACGCTTTGTTGGGCAAACCCGGATACGAGGAGCTTAAGGAAGAGCTTTTGTCTAAAATACACGCATTATAAATAAGGAGAAAAAAATGGTTACACTTAAAGTAGGTTTAAAAGGAACCGGCAAAACAAAAATGTTGGTGGACGAGGTACACTCTGCCGCCGCTAAATCCAAGGGCGTTGTTGTATGTATAGAATACGGCGGAAAGCTTACCTATCATATCCGTATTGCCGCCCGTCTTATTGACGCTAAGGATTATTATATAAAGGATGCCAACACACTTTACGGCTTCGTTTGCGGCACCTTGGCTTGCAATTACGATATTACCGAGCTGTTTATTGACAGTGCTCTCAAAATATGCGGTGACGACGTACCCGCTTTTGAAGAGTTTATGTATAAGCTTGACGATATTGCAGGCAAAATGAACGTTGATTGCTTTATAACCTCTTCCATAGCAGAAGAAGAGCTTCCCGAAGGACTCAAGAAGTTTTTGACGGAGTAAGAGATGAAAAAAATTAAGGATATTGCGCTGTATTCTTCTTTATGCTTTACCTTGGTTATGCTTCTTATCTGCGTGCTTTACGGCTCGGCGGAGTCGTCCCTTACCAACAGCGATAAGGGGGAAGTGCTTTCGGCGGCTTCCTTTGCGGATAAAGCGTTTTTGCTTTTCGTTTACTCCGTAGCGGTAGGGTTTAGCTTTTTGCTTCTGGATATAAACGCAATCAGCAAAACCGTAAGGCGCGTTATACACTTTATCTTGAACTACGGCTTGCTTTTGGCGTTTTTGATAATGTTCCAAAAAAGCAACCCCGAAGGTAACGTAACGGCAGATACCACCATGCTGATCTTTGCCGCAAGCTTTTTGTTCATCGCGGTTTATTTTGCCGCAATGCTTATCGGCAAGGGTATTAATAAGTTTGGCGCATTGATCGACAGCAGAAAAAAATAGACCGCTGAAAAAGGTGCAGAGCACGAAAAAAAGATTACCCCAAGAAGTCAACCGACTTCTTGGGGTAATTTGTTATTTATGTGCAAACTCAATTGCTTATCAATTTTTCAACCACAAGCAAATCCGAGGAGCTTACGGCGCCGTTACTGTCCATATCCGCCGCAATACTTTGAATCTCGCTAAGGCTTGAACTGCCTAAGAAGGAGCGTTCCATAATAATGTAATCCGTAGTGGAAACAACTCCGTCGCCGCTTGAGTCACCGCGAACTATTACCGTGGCAACACCCGTGCCGTCAACTTCGGTCACCTTATAACCCGTACCCACGCAAACGGTACCGTCTGCGGCGTTTCCGTCAGCATCTGTAACCTTTACCTCGCACTTGAATCGGGAGATAATATCGTTAACGTTAGCGCCCGCTTCTACACCTTTAAGTATATTACTGCTAAGAGTATATTCCGCGCCGTCAACAAGCTCAAAAGGCTCCTTGGGCGGTTCAGGCTCCGGCTCCGGTTCGGGTTCAGGCGCAGGCTCCACCACGTTGATGGTAAGCTTAATACTGTCACCAAACCACGTTACACCGTCACGCACCATTTTAAGCTCCATACTGTAAGTGCCCGTTTTGGTAGGTGCGGTCATTTTCGTTTTGAACTGATGAACCTCGCCCGTATATACAGACGCGCCGTTGGAAATACTTATACGATTAGGATTGCTACCGCTGAATTTAAAGGAAGAAGCATTGTCGGCAGTGCTGCCTAATCTGTACTGATTGGCTTCGGTCCAAGTGGCACTGCCAAGATTCTGCACGTCAACGTAAATATCAACGGTGCTGCCCGCCTCTACCGTAGTGGGAATGTTGCGCCCCATAATATCCGCATCGTAGGTGGTGGGGGTAACGGTGCCCGCCTTGCTTGCCTCGTACATACCCATAAAGGTATAGGGTGAAACAACCTCAAACTTTTGTCCAGGATAATTGGCTTTTAGCGCAGCCACAATATCGTTGATAACGGAAGGAGAGGTCAAAATACTGCGGAACACGTGGAACTGACCTGCGTTTACCATACGGTTATATATAGTAGCCGCCACGGACGAAGCACTGCTGGAGGGAATGGAGTTGCCTATATCGTAATACATAGTGTAAGGGGTGCCGTTATAAACCTTGCCGCCTGCGGGGGTATTGCCCTGATAAACTACCCCGTACGGTGAAATTTCGTTATAAGCGTTCTGCACGGTCTGGGAAACCGTTGCCGAATTACCTGCTATAAGGAACCCCGTTATGTCAATATCGAACTTTTTGTTAGAGGCAATGTTATGCTGTTTCCATATATTAAGCTCCGAGCTTGAAAGCTTCATGGGATTGAGATAACCCGTACCGTTGTCGCCGCTTACGAAATAGTCGTTGGCGGTGGCTGTTTCATACAGATAGTTGAACACGTGAGGTACGCGCTGAGACAGATCCGCACAAACGGGCCAAGCCAAAGGAAGCGTTCCGCGCTCCGAATCGTCCCAAAGGGAAGGAAGCAAGCTGCTTGTCCAGGAGGCGGCATCGAAGTCGCCCATATAGAACACGATGTAGTCGGTATCGGAACGGTAGGCTTTGTTGTCCTTATCGCCCTTATCGTTGTTTTGCGTCAGGTTTTCGTTAAGAGGCACCTTAGAGAAGACGGAAGCGTTGGAAAGCCCCGTATATCCGTAGGCGTCCGCATCTACCTGACCTAAGTACTCGGAGATAATGTCCACCATTGTCCACTCGGAATAAACGGGTTCCATGCCCGAAGAGGAGTCGCAATGGGTGGTGTACTTAGACCACCACGGCACGAAACCGCTTACGGTAAACACCTTTCCGTTAGCCTTGGTCTGCTGAGAGGACAAAAGCTTTCTGAGGGTTGCCACGTCGGTGCCCGTTGCTTGGGAACGGTCGTCTATGGGAGGGTTACCGCCCGGTGCCAAATCGAAGAAGAATGCTTTTTCCGCTATAAAATAGTCCGCGTTGGGAAGCATGGTGTTCATCAAATCGGGGTAGGTAGCGGTGGTGGTGGAAATTCTCGTATCGGTTTTAAGAACGGAAACCGTCTCCAAAACGGGAGTATAGCTGTTTTCATCCACAACCGCTACGGTACCGCTGAAAAGCGGGCCGAACCAACGCACGCCGTCACGCACCATTTGGAATTTATGTAAATAATTGCCCACCTGAGAGGGCGCCGTAATGGCAACGTTAAAGGTATAGGTGCCGTTTTGAGCCACGGAGGAGCTGAGATAAAGTCTTCCGCCCTCGGAGTTATAGGAGTTGTTCAGATCCTTCCAGCCGAATTCGCCGCTTTTTTTGCCCAATCTGTAAACCTCGGCGGCGGTCCAGGTGTTAGTACCAAGGTTTTTAACGGTTATCGAAGCGTTATATACCTCGCCGGGGTTCATAACCGACGGCATGGATACGGAAACTATCTCCGCGTTGTATTCAGCGGTGGTAGTGCCCGCAGTAATAACCCCCGAAACGGACAAATCAACGGTGGTACTGTCGGGGTCAACTACGGCTATATCCTTGGTATATACGTTGCCGAACCAAGCCACACCGTCACGAACCATTTGCACCGAGAAGGGGTACGTGCCCGCCTTGGAAGGCGCGGTTATGGTGAATTTGAAGGTGTGGGTTCCAAGGGTAGCCGTATCGGCGCTTAAAAACGCACGGTTTTTATCCGCATAAGTGGGAACTACGCTATCCTTCCAAGAGAAAACGCCGTCTTTATTGCCCAAACGGTGGTTGGAGGCATAGGTCCATTTCTCCGACCCCAAATTCTGCACCGTTACCTCTACCTCTGCCGTACTGCCTACCTTCATTACCTGAGGGAGCTTTACGGAGATAACGGAAGCGTTCCTTGCAGGTGCGGCGGATTGGGTGGTGGTTGCATCCTTCACCCACGCGTCAATGGAATAGGTCATCTTAGTGGCGCTGGTCTTGCCCTTGTCAAGATACTGCTCTTTTGCCCAGATGTACGCATCGTTCTTTGCGGAACCGGTAGAGGCGGTTGAGGAATCGGGAATAGTCCCCTTCCCCGTAAACTTGCCCACCAGATCCACCTTAACGTCAGAGGCGGTATAGCCTTTAATAAGCAAAGTGTTGTACAAGCTGTCCGTAGAGGTATCAAACCTTACGGGCAACAGATTATCCGCGCCGGCAACGGTGGACGCCACGTTGGACGTAGCGGGTACGGCGGAATCCCAAAGCACGAGACCGTTGGTGCAGGAACGGAACATATCCACTACCTGCCAAAAGTCCGTAAGCGTAACCTGTTTGAACTGAGATAGGTATTCCCCGTCGGCAGAAAGCTTCTTAAGCCAATAGGCATCCTGGTCCTGCCAATAGTTTTTGAACATAAAATAAAGCTGAGGTTTGTCGCGGTTGGCAAGTCCCTGCAAGGCGGTGGCAAACTTCAGATAATCGTATCTGACGGGACCGCTTGAGGGCAAAGTGTTGATATACGCCTCCAAATCGAAAACGTAAATAGTGTCCGCCGCCGATACCTCTTCCCCCTCGAAAACCGAAAAGGGCTGTATGGTAGCCGTAAGCATACAAACGCACAGCAAAAACAAAAGAATTCGTTTAAACATAAAACCGCTCCTGTAATATAGTAATTCAAAAAAGCCGCAAAAAACCGAAAAGATTTTTTGCAGCTTTTTCACTTTAATTATTCGTCGTCCTCGTCGTCTTCGTAATCGTCGTCGTCTTCATATTCGTCGTCATCGTCCTCGCTTTGGCGCCACTTTATAACGAAGAACACGCCGCCGCCTATCATAACCACGGATATAACGATTATAAGAATAATAACCTGGATGGAAGGACCGCCGCTCTTATCCTCCCCATCGTCCTTGGAGGAAGCATCCTCATCCGCCATAACCACCGTTATCTTACCGTCAGCGGAAACGCCGGACACAGTCACCTTTATCTCACCGTGAACGCCTGCGTAGTTACCCTTGGTTATATCGTTACCGCTTTCATCGTAAAGGGTTATGCTTTCATAATCGCCGCTTATCTTTTGGATGCAGAAGCCGTCCTTAGGGCAAACCGTCACGGTAAAGTCGGTACCGCTCTTTTGAAGAATGGTGTTAACGGATAATCCTTCCTCGGTCTTGCTTACGGTGCCGTAAACGTCAAAGCCGCACATCTTATCGTCATACACTATGCTTATGCAAGAGCTGTTTCCCACATAGCCGCGGAACACACCGTACTTACTGTCAGAGGACATGGGCACGGTAATATATCCGTTATCATCCACTTGGAACAGCTTATCCCCTGCGAAGGAGGAATATCCGTCGGAGAGGGGGGTGTATTTTATCCACTCCGCCTTGTTGCCTGCCACGAAGCGTTCATTGCTGTCAGCGGTAATTGCCACTGCGTTAACGCTTAGAAGGGTGTTCTTGGGGAATGCGGTAGCTACGTTGCGTTCAACCACGATAATGGGGGTTGCACCGCTTTGACCTTCCGCCTGGGCTCTGTCCTCAAAATAGCTCTTAACCACCTGAGTATAGGCACCGTCAAACACTACGCCGAAATCAAGACTATCTACCAAGCCCAAGGATGCGCCCTCGGGGATTATCCACTTATAAGCACCGTCTACGCCTATAGAAACACCGCTATCCTTCAGCACGGTATTGAGATGCTCCAAAGCAGACTTATCAAGCACCGTTATATCGCCCAAGGAAACGTTCAGAATGCCATCGTTGCCCATGGTAATAACGCTTAAAATACTGCTTGCGGTGTACTTATCGCCCGTAGGCACGTCGGGAATCTCAATGCTCTCTTCAGGTTCGGGCACGTCTTCCCCGCTGGTTTCTTCCAAGGGCTTAAACTTAACCCTTACGCGCAGGTCTTCTTTTACGTCTTTAATGGTGATAGAGCCATCGATAACCGTCCACTCATAGCCGTTCACTTTTACGTAGTCTATTTCGCAATCCAAATCGGCAACGAATTTTACCGTAATGGAGCCGCCCTTTTTAACGTAGGTAGCCTGGTCGGGGATAACTATACCGCCGCCCTCACCTACAACTTCGGTAACAACGAGGAAGTTGTCACGCTCGCCGTCGTCCTTCTTGAAGCTTATCTTTATGCGCTCGTTCTGCTCCAAGGTGAAGGAAACCACGCTCTTGTCATAGGATTTTCCTGCGGACACGAACTCAATCTTATCCACCGTCATGCCCTCGTCGGGAACGGCAACGATCTCAACCTCTCTGCCGGAAGGGATGCCGATAACGTCGGAAGCGGTGCTTGAAGGCATACCCGCAACGCTGTAAGCGCCGCCGTTGCCGCACTCCACTGAAACTTCCCACAGCTGGCTGTACTCAACGGTTATTACGGATTCTTCCGTAATCTCTATGTTCATAATGCCGTAGCCCAAAGGTGCGTTTTTTATCTCCTCGCCGTTAACGGTAACGGATTTAACACCGTATCCGTCGGCGGGTCTGAGGGTAAGGTCAAACACGGAGCCTGCATAGCAGAAATCGTTTTCATAGGAAACCTTTCCGCCATCGCCAACGACTTCAACGGAAACGGGGAACGACTCTGCATCCGTAAGCTCAACCTTTATATCAGCATTACGGCTGACGGACTGAATGGTTATAATGCCCGTAGCTTCGTCTGCGTTATAGGTATCAACGGTGCCCACCGCTATAGAGGAAAGGCTGTAGCCTAAATCGGGGGTTACGCTGATAACCGCGGTACTGCCCATAGGTACGGACAAAACGCACTCGTTACCGGCACTTACTCCGTCATAAACTCTGCTTCCGTATTCAACGCTGGCACCGCCTACGGGTATAAGCACCGTAATCCGGCAATACTCAACGACCTCACTGCTGTCTTCAACGGGAGGCGTTTCAACGCTGACTTCCCCCGAAGGAGGTTCGCTCTCGCCGGAAGAAGGCACGGAAACCTCCGGCTCGGTAAGTTCCTCACTGTTTTCCGCAAAAGCGGTCACCCCAAAGGCGCCGAACAGCATAAGCAAAGCTAAAACTACACTTATAAGCTTACTCGTTTTATTCATCAAAAATCCTCCGAAATATGTAAGTATTTGGAAAAACTTACCCAAGCAAAGGGCAAAAATCCCCAAACTCGGTTGACAGAAAAGCAAAAAGATGCTATACTGCTAAATACATTATACATAACTTTATACAAAAATACAAGTGTTTGTTTGCATTTTTTGTTTTTAGGGGGCTAAGTTTTATGGCAGAGAAGAAAAAAGTTGAGGCGATAACCTCCAGAGATGAGGATTTTGCCAGATGGTACACGGATATTGTTAAGAAAGCGGAGCTTATTGAATACACCAGCGTAAAGGGCTGTATGGTTATTCGTCCCTACGGCTACGCTATTTGGGAAAACATACAGAAGATACTTGACGGTATGTTTAAGGCAACCGGTCACGAAAACGTTTGTATGCCTATGTTTATACCCGAAAGCTTGCTTCAAAAGGAAAAAGACCACGTTGAGGGGTTCGCTCCCGAGGTTGCTTGGGTAACCATGGGCGGCAGTGAGGTGCTTGAGGACAGACTTTGCGTAAGCCCCACCTCCGAAACGCTGTTTTGTGAGCACTATGCAAATATAGTTCACTCCTACCGCGACCTGCCTAAGCTTTATAACCAGTGGGTAAGCGTGGTTCGTTGGGAAAAAACTACCAGACCTTTCCTCAGAAGCAGAGAGTTTTTGTGGCAGGAAGGTCACACCATCCACGCAACCGAGGCGGAGGCTATTGCGGAAACCGAGCAGATGCTTAACGTTTACGCGGATTTTTGTGAGAAATATTTGGCTATGCCCGTAGTTAAGGGTAAAAAGACCGAGAGCGATAAGTTTGCGGGTGCCGTTTCTACCTATTGTATAGAGGCGCTTATGCACGACGGTAAGGCGCTTCAGGCAGGTACCAGTCATTTCTTCGGTGACGGATTTGCAAAAGCTTTTGATATAACCTATACGGATAAAGAAAACAAAAAGGTTAACCCCTTCCAGACCAGTTGGGGTGTTACCACCCGTCTTATCGGCGCAATTATTATGACCCACGGCGACGATAACGGCTTGGTGCTTCCTCCCGCAGTTGCACCCATTCAGGTGGTTATAGTTCCCGTAGCACAGCATAAGGAAGGCGTACTGGAAGCTTGTAACGAACTGAAGGATAAGCTTTCCAAGCGTTTCCGCGTTAAGCTTGACGACAGTGACAATTCTGCCGGCTGGAAGTTTGCGGAATACGAGATGAAGGGTGTGCCCGTAAGAATCGAGTTGGGACCCCGCGACATCGAAAACGGTCAGTGCGTTGTTTGTCTGCGCTGCAACGGCGAAAAGCTGTTTATACCTCTTGAGGGTATAGAGGATGCCATAGAGCAGAAGCTGGGCGAGATTACGCAGATCATGTTTGACGCCGCTTTGAAGAACAGAGAAGAAAAGACCTACGTTTGCCACAGCACCGACGAGATAGTTAAGTGTCTTGAGGAAAAGGGTGACGGCTTCGTTAAGGCTATGTGGTGCGGTGACGAGGCTTGTGAGGATGCCGTTAAGGAAAAGACGGGCGTATGCTCTCGCTGTCTGCCCTTCGAGGGTGAAGCGGTGGATACCAAGTGCGTTTGCTGCGGCAAGGAAGCCAAGCATCTGCTTTATTGGGGCAAGGCTTATTAATCCATACGGAGTATATGATGAAAATGTTGCTTTTAATTATCCTTACCTTGGCTTTGTTTTTACCCGCTTGCGGTGAAGCAAGTGAGGAATCCGCATCTTCCCAAGAGAGCGCAGAGCTTGTATCCTCCGAGGAAAGCTCCGAGATGACCGCAGAGGAAAGCTCAGAGATAACGGTAGAGGAAAGTTTTGCTGCAGCGGAAGAAAGCGAAGTTCCTTCCGAGCCTAACCCCTACGTTTCCACCTTGGCAAAGGAAGATTTCCTCACCCCTATCGAGGACTATTCGTGGAGCCGTCAGTACCCCGTTGAGTACGTTATGGTACACTTTATAAGCAACGTGGTTAACAATAAAAAAGACCCCTACAACCTTGAGGACGTGCGTCAGATATTCGTGGATTACAACATAAGTATTCACTATATAATCGACCGCGAGGGCGTTATACGCTGTTATATGCCCGAAAACCGCGCGGCTTGGCACGCAGGCAGCGGCAGCTACGGCGACCCCAAGTACACCAACGCCATGAACAAGTAGTCCATAGGCATTGAGATAATGGCGATGGGCAGTGCCGATGATATGAGCATTTATTTTTCCGAAGCGGTTTATAACAGCTTGGATGAATCCTTGCTTGGATATACCGACGCTCAGTATGAGTCCCTCAAGGCTTTGCTTGAGGATATATGCGAAAGACATTCCGTTCCCTACGATAAGGAGCATATCATAGGTCACGAGGAATACAGTCCCGCCAAGAACGATCCCGGTGAATTGTTTGACTGGGACAGAATCCTAAATTAAATTTAACGGAGATACTTCTTTTCGGAGTATCTCCTCAAGCTGATGACAAACCTTGTCATCAGCTTGGCAGAGCGCTGAGAAAGAGCGCAGACAAGACGAACCGAGGCGAGAACTGTACCTCTGTACTGTGAGCCGAGGTTCGTTTTGAACGAAAAAATATAACAAAATGCAGAAAA
>JAFQHW010000033.1 GCA_017397805.1 Clostridia bacterium
CTTTATTCGTTTTAGAAAGCGCATTTTACATATGTTTTCTCATCAAAAAATACAAGCAGTCGTCTTTTAACAACTGCTTGCATTCTATTTCGTTTCATTTTCTGTTTTAACTTCTTTTACCCCAACTATTGACAAAGAGCCATTTTTTTGTAGCTTTTATATATGGTTTCATCTCAAAATTTCAATTTGAGACAGCCCCTTTTTGTTTTAATCTAATTTGCACCTTACAACGGTGTACTCGAAGCCGTAGCTGTTTCTTGCAAAAAAGCTAAGCTCCCCTTCCCCATCAGACAGCTTTTCGTAGGAAACGTCCTCAGTTATAAGAATCTCACTTACCGCATAGGTGTAGCGAGCACCCAAGGTGTCGGTAAAATATACCGTATCGCCCGTGGATATATTCTTCATAAAATCAAACTGGCCCTCGTTATCACTGCCGCCGATTATCAGACTGCTGTCGTATATGCTGCCGTCGAACCTATGGGGATATTTGCTTACGTCCTTTGCGCTCCATTTATTTGCAACGGGCAAGCACACGTTATAAGCGGGTATCTCTATAATACCTACAAAGTCTACACCGTCCAGCTCTATGGAAGGCATAACGGTGTCTCCCTTGCCGTCAGGATATCCGTTTTGGACTTCAGGCATCAGTTCTACCATTTCCTCGGCAATAGCCGCCGCCTTGTCTTTGTTGCCGGGAATGGCAATTCTGTTAACCACAAGCAAGGCCAGAGCCGATGCAAACAAAAGAATGCCCAAGATGAGGATTATCTGCGATACTCTTTTAGTCATTAGCTTTCCTCTTTATGCCAACAGAAAGGAGCATAAGGATTGCGCCTACGGAAAACAATGCCAAAACATAGGGCCAAACTACTGCCACATCACCCATGGGAGGTAGAGGTATTACCGTCTTAAAGGTGTTGGTTACGATAAAGGCAGTATCTTCCTCGGTAACGCTTACGGTATAATTTTCGGCAATGTTTCGTTCTACAACAGTCCACTTGCTGCCATCGTCTGCCGCCTTCCAGCTGTAGGACCAATTATTTTCTGCAGAAAGGGTTTGCGTCTCAACCGTCTTCCCATCCTTAAAAATTTCTATTTCTATAGAGGTGGGGCGTTTGTCGGAGCTGGAATCCTTCCACTGCTTTACAACCTTATACTCAAGCTCATCAGGCTCGGGAACGTGGGTAGTATGCTTGGGAAGAGCCGTTACCTCGTACTGAGGATTGCCGTCTGCATCGGGTCTGGGCAGAGAGGAGAAAAAGCTTTCAAAGCTGTATATCAAATCGTTCTTTTCGCTCTGTACGCCGTATACAAGATAAAGCCCCTTGCTAAGACCTTCAAAGACAGCCTTACCCTCCTCGTCGGTCTTGACGGTAGCGGCAGGAGAAATGCCGTCAGCTACTATATAGGCGGTGAGAGTAGTAGCGATAGTACGCCACTCCTCCTGACTTTTTACAACTTTGACGTCAACGGGGTAGTCCTTGAAGTCACCGCTGAGGGTATAGGCACCGTCTGCACCTATATCGGCTACACGGAACAGGCTAATTTCAAGACCGTCAAACAAAAGCTCCTCTGCCTTATACACAACCGTAAGGGTAGCTGTTTGTTCACCATCCTCAGCAAAGGCAAGGGTGCCGCCCATTTGCAACAGCAACGCCAAGGTTATTAAAAACACAAGTATTTTTTTCATATACTAGTCCTCCCTGTCATCTTTTTTCACAGGCTTAAACAATACTATCATCATAAGCACAAAGAGTATGGGCAGTGCAACGATAGGCGCAACGACCAACACGTCTATAACGTATCCGTCGGTTTTAACGTAAATAACCTTATGCTCAATCGTTTCTATACGGCGTCCCCGTACCAAAAGACGCTCCGTATTAACGCCGTAAGGCGTGCAAGTGAGCAGGGTGCAATAATCACCGCCTGAGTCTATCTGCAAAAGAGATGCATCGTCAGGCATTACTATGCGTATCTGGTCCACCTGATAGGTCAACGTACGGTCGAGGATGGTAACGGTAAAGGTGTCGCCTACTGACAGCTTATCAAGGTCGGTAAACAGCTTTGCACTGGGCAGACCGCGGTGGGCAGACACAACGGCATGGGTGCCTGTGCCGCCTATAGGCAGGCTTGTTCCCTGCAGATGACCTATGGCTACGGACAAAACGCCGTCCGAGGTGCCGTGGTACAAGGGAAGCTCTATACCGATTTTCTTTATTGTTACATAGCCCATCATACCTACTGAGTTAAGGTTAAGCACGTCAAAGTAGCCGTCAACCTGATTATACTCCGTAAGTGGATAGTCCAGACTGCTTAGTTTTTTATTATACTCCTCGGCTTTGTTAAATATGGCGGTGTAGTCCGCATTATTAAGGGCGTCAAGCATAGACTGATAGTCAACTATAGCCATTGACTGGGTCTTAGAGTTCCAATAATCGCTGAGTGCAGGATACAGCATAATTGAAAGCCCTATAAAAAACGCAAGGAGCAACATAAACGTTGGCCATTTCTTTTGTTTCATTTACAATAATTACTTCCTTAATTCTCGGTGCAGAAGCCGCTGCCCTACTGTTAAGACATCGGCTTCTGCACCCAAAACCAAAGGCTTTGGGTGCAGAATATATTAGTATTATACCAATAAAATTACGATTAGTCAACAACCTTGGACATTCTTACTCTGGTAACGAAGAATATGCCTGCAAGGAGAGCTACAAGACCGCCAACCAGGATGAATATGGTGGTGCCGAAGCCGCCGGTTTCAGGAAGAACTGCACCGGTCTTGTTGATTACCTGTACACCGCCTTGAATGTAAATCCCGTCGGTAACGGTTGCATCGTTATTAGCAGCGTCGATAGTAACAGACTGGCGTGCGGTAAGCTTATTGTAGCCGGTAGGAGCAAGAGTTTCTTCAAGGTAATAAGTAGCACTGTCGAGACCGGCGATGGTAGCTTTACCGTTAAGGGTTTCGATTTCAACGCCGGTTTCACCGGTCTTTGCTACACGGTAAGAACCGTCTGCGAGCTTAACAACGGGGATCTCGTTGCCTGCGGTAGCAGCATCGTAAAGCTTAAACTTAGCGCCGTTAAGGGTTGTGTCAGATTCATCAGTCTTTACAAGATCAAAACTGTAAACATAGGTAGTTGTGGTTGCTTCGTTAGACTTAAGGTCGCTGTTTTCGCCGTACACAAGGAAGGTCTTGTTGAGGTTGCCTGCGCCACCAACAATAGCATTTTCGTTGATGGTAGCGGTATATTCAACAACGATAGCCTTGTTTGCAAGAGTAGCAACATAAGAGTTTTCAAACGAAATCTCAAAATCACAACCGTCGGTAAGATCAGTTGCGGTTACTGTGTAGTTAGCTTCATCAACAGCAACGCCGTCAACGGTAACAGAGCTAACGCCGGCATAATCAAGACCTGCATCCATTACGTCGTGAAGAACGTAATTCTCAGCGCCTGCAACAACGTTGATGGTGGTCTTAAAGTTTACGGTAGCAAAGAAATTGTCGTCGTTGGTTTCGCCCCAAGCATCGCCTTCTTTAACTTCCTTGGAAACGTTGGGGATAAGGTTCTTATCGTCTTTTTCGAAGGAGGTATCAGTGGTGTCGAGCACGCAGAGAGTACCAACGGTGGAGTCTACAAGGTAGTAACCAAGGTCAAGACCTGTAAAGGAAACGGTAGTGCCATCAGCTTCTACGCTTTCGGTGGCGGAGATAGAACTGGTCTCAGCGTAAGCGATAGCGGCAGCAGCGATAGCAGCAGCGTCGGATGCGGAAACGGTTACACCGTTAGCAACGGTAACGATACCGGTATCTTCAGCGTAGCTAAAGTAAGCGCTTTGTGCTTTGAAGAAATCAGCCCATTCAGAAACAGCAGTGTAGGTATAAGCTTTAGCAGTTGCATTATAGCTAAGGTCTGCTATTTTGTAAATGGAGTAGTCCTGACCAGCAACGGTGTTGTTGATGGTAATGGAGCCTTCGCCTTCAGCGAATACGGAGATGCTGCAAGTCATAAGTAACATTGCAGCGCAGAGGAATGCAACGATTCTTTTCATAACATAATTTCCTTTCTGTTTTTTTTATTTTAAAGTGTTGCAAACTAATTAAACGCGGCGTGTCTTTTGTTTATACCTGATTATACAAGCGATACCAAATGCCAAAAGCATAATTGTCACGCCAATATAAGGCATAATATGTCTTACCAGACTGCCGTTTGTGGCAGGAAGCTCATAACCGCCTACGTTGTAGAAGGTTACACCGGAAGCGTTGGTTACTTCCCCAGTGGCCACCAGACCACTTGACTTGGCTTCGCCGCCTACAACCTGATAAGCAGTATGATAACCATCAGCCGCTTTCTCAGAAACTGTCCAGGTGGAGCCGAGAGGTAGATTATTGATCTGAACAGTTTGACCGTGGCTAAGATTAATAACCGCTTTTCCGTTTGTAAACGTTAAAGAGCTAAGTTCACCCTTTGTATCAGTACAAGCAAAGGTACCGTTAAGAGGATCTGTGCCATTATAAACGGTAACGGTAAACTCAAAAATTCCCGATGTGTTTTCGATGCCTTCCACCTCTTTGGAAATAGACAGCACACCGACAAGGGCGTTTTCAAAGCTGAAGGTGCTTACACCGCTACCCGTACCGTTAAGCAACAGGGTAGGTGTTGCGGTGGTTTTACCCGTAGAAGAATCAACAGAAAAATCAACCTTAAGGATGTAATAATCCGTATCGTAGCCGGGATAGATGTCTGCGCCCTCCTCGTTAATCAGGAAGTAGGCGCTTGCACTTGTATCCCAAGAGGAGTTAAAGCTGAGTGTGAAGCTTACGGGTGCTGCCGCCGTGCCGTTAACCGTAACGGTTTGAGACATCACAACACCGCCGTCAACGGGTACATAGGCACCGTCAACCAAGCTTACCTGCGTCAATTTCACGGTGTAATCGTGGTCGGCACCGTCGGAATTGAGCAGAGTTTTGTTACCGTTTACGGTTAGCTCAATCGGATCGACGCTGTTTGTAACCGTAACGACGTGCTTAGTGGAAAGAGCCGCATTACCAACAACGACGCCGCCGTTGGTTGACAGGGTCTGGCTAAGGCTTCCATCCCACACCGTATATGTGCCTGGGTTATTATTAGCACAGCTAAAGGAATAAGCCGTTTTATAGGTAGTGCTTGTTACCTCGTTAAGCTCTATCTTGGTGTCAGCCAGGATATTGTTGAACTTAACATACTTGTCAGAGCTGAACGTAACCTTACCTGCGGTGGTGACTGTGTGCGTACCGCTTACCAAGGTGCCGTCGGCATTATAAAGCTCATAGGGAGTGCCCACCGGGACGGGAACACCGTCAAATTTCAGGTCGAAGGTAAAGTTTCTTACCGCATTATTGAAGTCATCAAGCTCCTTGTGTATCTCAAGGGAGCTGTAGTAGTTTTCGTTAACCACATTGGTTACGTCAACTGTCTGGATAGTCTGACGTTCATCAATAGTACGCTTAAAGATCTGAACCTCGGTAAGACCTACAACACCGCCACCGGAGCCGGGAACGTTATAATCGCCCACAACTATAGAATCCACATAAACCTTTACTACAACTATGTTGCCGATAACGGGAGTACCCGTAATGGCATATTTGCGGACGTTGGCGGTAGATTCAATCTGTACGTGCTGATTTTTAGTAACAGAACCGAGGAGCGTACACTGTGTATGAGATTTTACGTAACCGACATACACCTCAATCCTATCGGGAAAGCCGCCGTAGTAACGCTTTCTTACAGTGGAGTATACGTTTACCTCGCCGACCTCAGCCGCCTCAGGTAAAACGAAATAGATATTAAACGACCCGGTGCTCAAAGGGTCAAAGCCGCTTGTGGTGACTTCCATAACGTTTGACGTGCCGTTTGTGGAGATTACACCGTCGTTCAGTTTACCTGCGTGGTCTATTGTATGTGCCGTGTATCCGTTCGCTTCGCCGTAGTCGCTCGTGTTGGGAACCGCCTGGCTACCCAAGGCGTACAAACCGCCGTTGGTTGATGCGGCAACATTTATATGCATAGCTTCCTCGGCACCGCTGTTAGCGTGAATATGGTCGCTTTCTATAGCGTAGTAGTGCACTCCGCCCACGACAATATCCTCGTTAACGTTACTAGACGGAGGATTTGGTTCAATTTCTATAGTGACCGCCGAATACTGTGAGGCGTATTTTTTATCAACAAGCTCCCTGACGAAAAACTCTTTATCAAGGGGAACACCGCCCATTGCAACTTCATTCGCTTTAATGCGGATAATGCCGTTTGCGTCAACAGTTCTACTTTCTATAAACTGAAGAGTCACTTTGTCATACACCGCATATTCCGTACCGGGCTCTATAAGATTAATATTGTTGTCAGTATCAGAAATACCGTCAACATGTTCAACTATCTGGAAAAGATAGTAGGGGTCGCCGACAACGGTACCGGCTTGAACCTCTTTGGAAATCTCTATACTGTTTTTAGGCATTGCAGTAAGGTTGAAGTTGATGCTGCACATACTGGAGCCCGAACCGCGCTCCATATAGTAGAAGTCAAGGGAGTGAACGGTATCTTCTGCAAAAGTACCGTTTACCAAGCTATTTGTGCTCATACCTGCCGCAGTAAGAATTTCGGCAAAGGTAACTACCTTATAAGGGGTGGGATCTATCTCACCTGTAAAGTCAAGCAACTTATAATAGTAAACTTTACCTTCCTTGAAGTTGATGGTACCGCCAACGTGGCTGTGAATACCTGAAAGGTCCAGGAACAAAACACCGTCAAGATATACCCAAACGTCATCGTCACCGGTGAAGTTAAAGGTCATATCGTCCTTATCTGCACCTACAACACCGCCCTTGGGCTGTGCAAAATCAAAATGTATATCCATACCGAAGAAGAAGTTGCTTTCCTCATCGAAGTCTATGGAAAACATATTATCAAAGCCGTTTTTTGCCACCGTCTTTTCGTAAAGCTGATAAGAAGCGTCGGTGGTAGACGTTACCTTATCGGAATAATATTTAAGAAGCTGATAAGGCAGTACGCCTGCGCTTTCATAACCGCTAAGGAAAGAAGAGGAACCTGTAAGGTTTGTATACATCTTTTCCATAACGTCTGCCAAGTTTTTATAGCATGCAAGACCTGTGGTATTATACAACGCATAGGCACTTGCAACAGTTCTCTTTATGTAGTTAAGGTTTACATAGTTGGAGGTACTCGTAGTACCGTCTGCGTTTGTATATTTTTGAGGAGACAAAGGCGTAGTATCCGTTGCAAGATTTGTAAAGGGCATAAAGTTGCCGAAGGGATACATTATAAAGTTAGGGGTTATCTCCTCGTCGTAAAGATCAAATCTGTTTGTTGATGAATTCCACTGAGCGTGGGTCTCACGGGAGTCGAAATAATAAAGCTGCTTTTCAGCATCGTATTGGAAAAGCCCCGTAATATTTTGACTGTTCTTTTGCTCGATATAGCTTAACCCCGTTTCTCTGCCGTTTTTGAACAAATACCCAAGGTCCGTACCGTTAATAAGGGCAGGTGAACCGTTTTTAAGCAAGGGATACATAGCGCCCTCGGTAGCCTTTATCGCTGGAAAACCGGGATACAGCTTGTTTATACCTTGAGGATTTCCATCGCTACCAGCAACGTTGAACTGGGTCATATCGAAATTGGAAACAATCATATCACCAAAGCCAAAGTCGTAGCGTTCGTAGTTGAACTCACTGGGAGTTATGGTTGCAGGACGCTGGAAGCCGGGGCGAGGATAGGCGGTACCGGATGCCTGATCCTGCTGCCACAAGGTGTTAATATGTTCACCGGATAAGGATCCACCGTAGTCGAACAAATTGATATCAATAAAACTCGTGGTATTCGGTGTGGTTATACCGCCGTGGATAAACTTGGAGTTGTCAACAATGCTCTCCTTGGCATAGGTACCAAACAGCAGATAACCAACGCCCCCGCTTACAGGTGTGGTAGCCGTGCTTTGCGTAGCACTTGCCCAGGTAGGAACAACGGTCGGTGTACCCGATGCGTTATAACTGATAACCGAGTCGCCCCTCTTTACGTCGGGATCAATAGTAACACCCATCGTCCTGCCGGAGGCATCGGTAAAGAGAGGATGAACCAAAAGTATGTAACCGTTTGCATCCGTATTTGCTATAGACCTTTTACTTGATCCGTCCTTATGCACGGAATGAACGTAATGGATACCGGTGGTGTAGTTATACTCTATGCGATAGCAATACCAAGAGCTGTAATCCAATTGATTAATCCAGGTTTCACCGCTGCTTGCATACATAGCATCCAAAAACGCACCGACGGACTTACCCTTTATAACCATCCCGTAACGCCAGCCAACCCAAGCCAGCTCATTTACGTCGTACATTGTGTATCTGCCCGTCTCGTCAACGGGTATAACATAGGTTGAAGGAACGGAAACGCCCGCCATAAGCTCGGTAAGCTTGGAGTAGTTTGTTACAAGATGACGAAGGTTTTCGGGTATCTCGTAATAAATCAGATCAGGAATCCTGTAGGCTTCCATTATTTCAACGAGACGCTTTTCAAAAGCATCCATATCGTCCTCAAGAAGTGCCATTTCTTCCCACGCCTCATCACATGTGGGAAGCTTATCTATAGCGTCTATAACGAAATCAATCCGTTCCAGCTCGTCAGCACTGACTGTCTTACGCTCAACCTGAGTTATAAGACCGTAACCCATAACGCTGTCATCTACGCTATAACTGATCTCAGCAACAGCGTTGTCAACGTCGCCCTCAATAACGGTAAAGCCTCTGTCTTCTACGGATTTTACAACGGCAACTGCATCTGCCTTGCCGTTTTTATCCTTATCAAAGAAAACAAGGTCGCCCTTACCGGGTGCGGCACCGTCATACTCTGTATAAAGTCCGTCCTTTTCCCACTCAAGTCTCATTGCATCTACACCTGAGTTATAAGGAACCATAATCTCAGTTATATCAGAATAATAAAGGCAGAAGCTTGCAAACAAAGCAGACCAATCACCGTAGGGACTGCCGTGCCACGCACCGTAACGGTTATAGCCCTGACGGTTGCCCTCAGCGTCGAGTATAAAGTTAAGCTCACTTTCCGTGTAGCCAAGCTGAGTGGTTGCAATGGCAACGATATCATCCGCCAAAACCCCTGAAAGCTTTACGCCGGAAACAGAAGCGTCCCAATCCACCTGGGTCTCCAGATCCGCCTCCAGGTTTGAATAACAGCTTGCTATATGAGTGTGCTCCTCTTTCTCACAGCCTTCAGCAAGACAAGCCTCGTTATGGGTATGCTCATCCATACCGCAAAAAGCCTCGTCCGCCATAGTTATACCTATAAGCTTAAGCCACCAGAATACACCAAGTACAACGGTGATTGCAAGCATAAGCACCAAAAGCCTTTTAGTGCTTAAGACCTTGTTGCCGTTGTAATCGAAAGTCTTTAATCTCATAATTACCTCTATATAACGTATTTACCCTAGCCAATCAAATTTTGAAAAGGGCCATATTCTTAAAAATATCTTACCAATCAACTGCTCGTCCGTTATACAGCCTATTACGGTGCTGCGGCTGTCAATGGAGGTGTCTCTTTCATCACCCATCATAAAATACTGGCTTTCAGGCACCTGATACGGAAACTCCACGTCACACTCACCCAGAGACTTGTTAACTACGTAGGGCTCCTCTATCAGCTCAGAGTTAACGTAAACGTTACCCTCAGCATCTATATCAATAACGTCGCCCGGCGTGCCTATAATACGCTTGATAAGCACCTTATTCGAAAAGGAAAAGGCACACACGTCGCCAAGCTTTAAGCTTTTGGTTTTAACAAGGACAACCACTTCCCCCTCGTTAAGGGTTGGGGACATACTGTTGCCCGCAATCTGTACCACGGGAAAAACCAAGGTGGCAATAAGCACCGCAACCGCCGCAACAACTATAAGTCCGTAGACCGTGCTCTTCAACACCCTCTTGTAGCGTTGCTTATATTTTTCCCTCTTGATTTCCTTTTCCAAAGCCGTTGCCGTTGGTAAGGAAACGTTTTCGATATTTTTATCCATTTTGTTCATCACTCGTTTGGTCGGCAGTCTGCATAGCGGTGCCTGCCTTTTCTTCCAAAAATTTATTAATACGCATTATGTTCTGGAGATATTGAGCCGCTGCAGCATCAACCGCCTCAAAGACGCCGTTTATTTTTAACGCCGCCTCTGCCATCGTGCCTGCTTCCGTCTCCAAAAGCTCTCGCCTCTTTAGCATTTTGTTTGCCTCGGCAAGCTCTGCTTCCAATCTGTCTGCACGGGAGGTTTGCACCAGCAATAATTCCAACAATTGTTTTCTGTTTAGCTTCTTAAGCTCTTTTTCTGTCAACAGGCCTCCCCCTTTCAAACGATATTTAGTACAAATATTACTTCTACTGTTAGTATAGCGCTTTTCCTAGCATAAATCAATAGTAATATGACATTTTTTATGTCTTTTTAATAATTTCATTAAAAACGACAAAAGAGGCCAGGCGGCCCCTCTTGTCTCTTTCCGTATGCGTTTTTTGCCTTAAGAAGCATATAATACGCTGCGTCGTATATTGCCTCAACATTAAGCGCTACGGCAATTTCTCTTATAAAATCTCTAAGCTTAAGTTTAGCTCCGTAGTTATTTCATAGAGTTTTCGGCGTTCTGGATCATCTTCTTAAAGACTCTTCTTCTTCGCGCAAGGAAAAGAAGTATTCATCTTCAAACTAAAACACCTAATAAAATTGCCTTGACAAAATTAGGATTTTAGGCTAAAATAAGATTGTGTCGAATATCAGCCTAAGGAGGTTCTGCTATGGCTTATATAAAAAGAGATATCGAAGATAAAATTATTACTCTATCTAAAGAGTATTCTTGCATTTTAATTACGGGTCCCCGTCAGGTGGGCAAAACTACCGTTTTGCATCAGCTTATGGATGAGGACCGCGAGTATGTGACACTGGATGATATGGAGGAGCGTTCGCTTGCAAAGCGTGATCCTGCTATGTTCCTTACCATGCATTCTACCCCCATTATGATTGACGAGGTGCAGTATGCGCCAGAGCTGTTCTCTTATATCAAAATGGAGATTGACAAGGGGGCTGCCCCCGGTACCTATTGGCTCACCGGTTCGCAGGCATTTAAGCTGATGGAGCTGGCACAAGAGTCTCTTGCCGGTCGTGTAGCAATTCTGCATATGTCCAGCTTATCCCAGCACGAAATCTACGGCTCTGGTGAATGCACGCCGTTCTCGCTAGATCTTACGGCGTTGAAGTCACGCGAAAAGACCAACGCACCCGCTGATTTGACTGAAATCTACGAGCGCATCTGGCGTGGCTCGATGCCCGGTCTTGTCAGCGGCAAGTTCTCCGACCGCGATGTATTTTATTCCAGCTACCTGCAGACTTATATCGACCGTGATGTTAAAGAGCAGGTACATCTTGCCGATCCTCTTCTGTTCCGCGATTTTGTTCGTGCTGCTGCTTGCCGTGCCGGACAAATGCTTAACATTCATGATATCGCACAGGATATTGGTGTCTCAGATGACACCGCAAAGCGATGGTTGCAGGTGCTTGAGAAGTCCGATGTGATCTTCTTCCTGCGCCCTTATTCTAACAATCTGTTAAAACGCACCGTTAAGACGCCAAAACTCTATTTCTTTGACACGGGTCTGGTTGCATATCTGACGCGCTACTCCTCGCCCGAAATTTTGATGAACGGCGCGATCAACGGGGCAATTCTCGAAAACTATGTTGTTGCCGAGCTGCTCAAGTCCTACCACAACAACGCAAAGGAATGCCTTCTGTGGTACTACCGCGATAGCAATTCAAACGAAATCGATATGGTTATCGAGAGCGACGGTATGCTTCATCCGCTTGAAATCAAGCGCTCTGTCAACCCAAGCAGCGAACTTCTGAACGCCTTTAATCTACTTGACAAAGCCTCCGTTCCACGCGGCAACGGTGCCATTCTCTGTATGCGTCCCAAACTGTCAGCCGTCAATTCTGAAAACTATATCGTTCCAATATGGATGATCTAATGGCACAGCACAACGATGCCAGGCAATTCGTTTTGCCTGGCAATATTTGTATTCTTTTTCAACGGCATTCGCCATTTATGAGATAAATATGTGATATTGTTAGATGGTTGGGGATTAAGATGTGTCAACTTTAGCACAATTTTAAGAAAAGTTGACAAAACTAAACGCTATTGCTAAAATATAAACGTAAAATTGTTTGCGTTGCAAGCGTAGACGGGTGTAAGGTGTAAATATACAAAACAAAAAGACCTCCGAAGAGGTCCTTGGTTCTGCACACGCTGTGCGATCAGCTAAGCCGACGATTTGAGAATTCTTTTATTTGAACTCGTAGTGTAATTTATAAGGGATAAATTACATCTACAGTATATTCCTAAAAGGAGATTTTGTCAATATGAAAAATGAAAATTATTATGTAGGACTTGATATAGGCACAGATTCTGTAGGGTATGCAGTTACGGACGACAATTATAATTTGTGTAAGTTCAAAGGTAATCCTATGTGGGGAGTTACGCTTTTTGACGAAGCGCAAACAGCCGCAGGGCGCAGGGCTTTCCGTTCTGCCCGTAGAAGACTTGACAGAAAGCAGCAACGTATTAGATTGTTAATGGACTTGGTTGCCAAGGAAATTGGTAAAGTTGATCCTTGCTTCTTCACAAGGATAAAAGAAAGCTATCATTATCCCGAAACGGATAATGATAAAGTGCGTCTGTTTGATACCTATGACAAACAAAAAGAATATGCTGGAAAATATCCCACGATTCATCATCTTATTGTTGAATTGATGAACAATACAGAATATCACGATGTCAGATTGGTATATCTTGCGTGTGCATGGCTTGTTGCACATAGAGGCCATTTTCTCAGTGAAGTAGATAAACATAACATCAACGCAGTTACCGATTTTGAAAATGTGTACGGTGAACTGGTAAAGTATATTGAGCGTGATGGCGAGTATAATCTTCCTTGGAAGAAAAACGCTGATCTCAACGCCGTTGCAGCTGCTTTAAAAAACAAGCAGGGCGTCAACAAAAAAAGCAAAGCTGTAACAGAAGCGTTGTTCGCCGAAGCGAAAGCCCCGAAGACCGTAAGCGAAGAATACGAATATAACTATGAGCTTGTGATAAAACTATTGTGCGGTGGAAAAGTGGGGCTGAAAGACCTTTTTGATAAAGAAGAATATGCAGAGCTTGGAGAAAAATCTGTTGTTTTGAATATGGATGATGAAAAGCTTGCCTCTATTATGCAAAGCATCGGTGACGATTCTGCGTTGATATCTGCATTGAAAAAGGTTTACGATTGGTCTGTATTGGTTGATATGCTCAAAGGAAAGCAAACCATTTCAGAGGCAAAAGTGGCAGTTTATGTTCAGCATCAAAAAGATTTGGCGACACTGAAAAGCTTTACAAAGAAATACATCCCTGAAAAATATAACGACCTCTTCCGTTCGGATAACATCAAGAACAACTATGTTGCATACATAGGTAAAAACAAAAAGGCAAATGACAATGTCAAGGTAAAAAAAGCCGCTAACAGAGAGGATTTTTGTAAGTACATTCTTTCTGCTTTCAAGTCCGTAAAGCCCGATGATGCGGATGCCGATGAATATAACCGAATGATATCCCAACTTGAAGCGGCTGACTTTATGCCAAAGCAGGTTGACGGGGATAACCGTGTTATTCCGTATCAGCTTTATTGGTTTGAACTCAATAAAATTCTTGAAAATGTAAAAAGTTATCTGCCGTTTTTAAGCGAAGTTGACGAGAGCGGGATTACTGTTGCGGAAAAAATTCTTTCTGTATTTGAGTTTAAAGTACCGTATTACGTGGGACCACTAAAGGAAAAAAGCAATTCAAAGCACAATCATTGGATGGTTCGCAAAGCGGAAGGAAAAATATATCCGTGGAATTTTGAAAACGTGGTAGATTTAGATAAGAGTGAAAATGCGTTCATTGCAAGTCTTACAAACTCTTGTACCTATCTTCCGGGAGAAGATGTTTTGCCTAAATGTTCGCTGGTTTACTCTGCTTTCGAAGTTTTGAATGAAATCAATAACATTAGAATAAATGGTAACGATATTTCTGTTGAAATTAAGCAAAACATATATAGCAATGTTTTTATGAGTCCCAAAAAGATTACACCAAAGCGAATCAGGGATCATCTTATATCTAACAATTTCATCAGTGAAAATGACACAATCAGCGGTCTTGATGTTACGGTTAAATCCTCGCTCAAGTCCTTTGTACAATTTCACAATTTAATCAGAAACGGATTGTTGTCCTATTCCGATGCAGAAAAGATTATTAATCGTGCCACGTATTCTGAGGATAAATCCAGATTTTACCATTGGTTGCAAAAGGAATATCGCCACCTTCCCGAAAGTGAGCTGAAATATGTTTCTAACCTGAAGTTTAAGGAGTTTGGTAAACTTTCAAGAAAACTGTTATGCGGTATCGAAGGTGTAAACAAAGAAACCGGAGAAGTGTATCCTTCTATTCTTAGGGCGATGTGGGAAACAAACTGTAATTTGATGCAGATTTTATCGAATAGGTTTACCTTTATCGATCGCATAGATGAGCTCGTCAAAGAGTATTACGACCTTAACCCCAAAAGCATTTCAGACCGTCTTGATGAAATGTACGTTTCAAACGCAGTTAAGCGTCCGATTATCCGCACACTTGATATTTTGAAGGATGTAGTTAAAGTACAAGGCCACGCACCCAAACGAATCTTTATCGAGATGGCACGAGGTTCAAACGAAGACCTAAAGGGAAAAAGAACCAAAACAAGGCTGGCGCAGATTTATGAATTGTACGAAAAGATTAAGGATGAAGATGTGCGTCATTTGAAGAAACAGCTGGAGGAATGGGGAGATGCGGCACATAATCGACTACAAAGCGACAAGCTTTTCCTATATTTCATCCAACTTGGAAAGTGTCTGTATACCGGAAAAAGCATCAGTATTGAATCGGTAATTTCAGGTGATGGTACATATAATATCGAGCATATCTATCCTCGCAGCTTTGTAAAAGATGACAGCATTATCAACAACAAAATCTTGGTCGATTCCAAAGCAAACGGCGATAAAAGCGACAGCTTTCCCCTATCGTCCGATATTCAGAATAAGATGAGGGGATATTGGGAGAAACTAAACAAGTTAAATCTTATCAGTGATGAAAAGTTCAAAAGACTTACAAGAACAACACACTTTACTGATGAGGAAAAATTTGAGTTTATTAACCGCCAACTTGTAGAAACAAGACAATCTACTAAAGCGGTTGCAACCCTTCTCAAGGAAATGTATCCCAAAACCGAGGTGGTTTACGTTAAAGCGGGACTTACATCAGACTTCAGACAGCAATTCGGTTTGTTAAAGTCACGTGCAGTTAACGATTTGCACCATGCAAAAGATGCATATTTAAATATCGTTACGGGTAATGTATGGCATTCCAAATACAGCAAGCAATTCTGGTGCGCAGACGAGCAGAATAATGCCAAAGTGGAAGTTGTTTTCACTCAGCCCGTGATTTGTGGCGGAAAAACCGTGTGGAACGGTGCTTGCGACAAAGATCGCGTGGTCAAAACTGCAAGAAAAAACACTGCGCATATGACAATGTATTCTTTCTATAAGCATTCGGGACAAAGCGGAGGTTTATTTGATCAGAATCCTGTTTCTGCCGCAAAAGATTTGATCCCTTTGAAAAAGGGCAAACCTACAGAAATTTACGGTGGCTATAACGGAGCAACGATTGCTGGCTTTATATTGGCGAAGTATAAGGAGGGTAAAAAAACGCAGGTTAGTTTGATTCCGCTTAAGTTGTTGTATATGGCGAAATTTATCGCTGATGACGATTATGCCGTTCAATATATTGCAGATGAGTTGAAAGGCAAAGCGAGTGAAATTGAAATTCTTTTAAACAAAAGAATCATCAAAATCTATTCTATGATTTCTCTCGATGGCGCTCGCTATTGTATAAGAGGCAAAGCCGGATTGTCGGACGTCGGGTTGATAAATATGATGCCGTTTATGACTTCGCCCGAAAACGAAATGTACATAAAGAAACTGGAACGTTTTACAGAAAAATGCAAGAAGAACGATAACTACGTTTGGGATGAAAAATATGACGGAGTGAATGCAGAAGACAATAAAGCTTTGTATAATCTCTATATCCAAAAATTGTCGCTTTGGCCGTATAATACAAGACCCGGAAACGAAACCTTTGTAAGCAAATTGCGTCTGCATGACGATGATTTTGAAAAACTTGACGTTTTCAGACAAGCGTATATTCTTTTGCAGATTCAAGGCGTTTTGGGGCGAATGAAACAAGCAGACCTAAAAGATTTAAAGGAAAGTGCAAGCTCCGGTATAATAAAATTGTCTTTAAATCTTTCCAACTGGAAAAAGAATTATACCGATGTTCGTATTATAGACCAATCTGCTTCGGGATTTTTTGAAAAAACTTCCGACAATCTTCTTGAGTTGTTATGAGTTGGCGGACAGTTGTGATTGCATCTCGTTGCAAGCTGGATTACAAGATGGGCTTTATGGTGGTTCGTGCCGAAGAAACGAAAAAGATATTTCTTGACGAAATTGCTGTACTGCTCATCGAAAATCCTGCGGTATCATTAACGGGATGCTTGTTGGAAGCACTGGTTGAAAAGAAGATACGGGTTGTTTTTTGTGATGCCAAGCGCACTCCCAATGCCGAACTTGTGCCGTATTACAATTCTTACGATTGTTCCAGAAAAATTAAGGTTCAGATCAACTGGAGCGATGACGTTAAAGGTGCGGTATGGTCGGATATCGTCGCTGAGAAAATACGAAAGCAATCGGATTTTTTGGAAGATTTAGGAAAGGACGATGAAGCGGAGCTTTTGCGTTCATATCTTTCTCAAATCGAGTTGTGTGACGCAACCAATCGTGAGGGGCACGCCGCCAAGGTATACTTCAACGCCCTTTTTGGAATGGATTTCACAAGAAGTGAGGAAAACATCACAAACGCAGCATTGAATTATGGATACAGCATAGTTTTGTCTGCATTTAATCGTGAAATTGTGGCACAGGGGTATTTGACACAGCTTGGCATTTTTCACGATAATATGTTTAACCATTTCAATTTAAGTTGTGATTTGATGGAACCGTTCCGTATATTGGTGGATCGCAAGGTAAAGGAATTGAAGTTGGTTGATTTTGCAAGTGAAGAAAAGCATTTTCTGCTCAATATATTGAACGATACTGTGGTGATAAACAAAACGAAACAGACGGTGTTGAATGCTATTAAATATTATTGCAGAAGTGTTTTTGATGCCTTGAACGAGAACGATTTATCGCTGATACAGTTTTATTCGTTATGAGCTATAGATTTATGAGAGTATTGGTTTTCTTTGATCTCCCCACGGAAACGCTTGAAAATAAGCGTGAATATAGAAAATTCCATAAATTATTGATAAAAAACGGATTTTTGATGATGCAAGAATCGGTTTATTGCCGTATGCTTTTAACGCCCGGTGCGGGCAGGGCGGTTTTGGAAGTAATACGAAAAAAACGCCCCACCAAGGGGATAGTTCAAGTGATGACGGTTACGGAAAAACAGTTTGCAGGTATGGAATATATTACCGGAGAGCATCACAGCGAGGTTATAGACAGTGACGAAAGGCTTATTATATTATGAAGCTTGTGTATAACAATATGGGGCATATCCTTCGCTTCGGTGAAGGATATGTTAATGAATTGATAATAGAAAACAAAAAAATGTTTTTCGAGGTTGTTGACAGTATAAACCGTCAGGCAGATGGGATTCACGGTGATTGTGTACTGTCTGTTTCGGATCGTCCGGTGGAGTTCAGTAAGTACGCTGATTTGACCGTGCAATTTGCACCCTTTCGGATAAACCGCAAAAGTCTTCTGACAAAACTTTATAACGTTTTGGAGAAAAAATCTCAAGCTGCTGAAATCTATACAAAAACCGGAGAGCTGCTTAGTGAACTGGAAAGATATATATTACTTCTTTCAGAAGACTTGCCGTTCGAAATCAATTGTCAGAAACTTGCCGTAGGCCCGATTATACGTGCGCTATCGCCTGAAATCGAAGAAAGTGACAAAAGTCCTATCGAAAAAGTGTTTGCGTATATGGAACTTGTTCGCGAGCTTGATCGTGATAAGCTGTTTATAATGGTAAATATGCGCTCGTATTTTTCGGATGAAGAAATGGAAAAGTTTACCGAAAGCGCATGCCTGCATGATTTTAAGGTTCTTTTGCTGGAGAGTTATGAATCTTCAAAATTAAAGCACACAAAAAGATATGTGGTTGATAATGATTTATGTGAATTTTAACTTGTAACCGGTATGGTTTTGTGCTATAATATAGTGAAATGATTCCCTATACACTGCTTTCTGCAATTCGTAGTATTGTTTCTCAAATTTTGATTTGAGGTTTGAGAGTAGTGTAATTTTATAAGGGACTCAAACCAAGCACAATGTTTTATGGTTGGCACAACAGTTTGAGAGTAGTGTAATTTTATAAGGGACTCAAACTTTTTTACGGTCAATCATTTTGTTTCTCCTGTTTGAGAGTAGTGTAATTTTATAAGGGACTCAAACCCAACACCGGCAACGACCGCCAGTGCATAAGTTTGAGAGTAGTGTAATTTTATAAGGGACTCAAACTTACAAAACCAGACATATCTGCCTATATAAGTTTGAGAGTAGTGTAATTTTATAAGGGACTCAAACTATTTTTTGTGCTTCTTTCAAAGCGTTAAAGTTTGAGAGTAGTGTAATTTTATAAGGGACTCAAACTATAACGCCTATTTTTTCGTAGTTTGGGTCGTTTGAGAGTAGTGTAATTTTATAAGGGACTCAAACTAATTCCGTCAAGTTTGCGTTCAATGTTGGGTTTGAGAGTAGTGTAATTTTATAAGGGACTCAAACCCATTATATACGGCTTTTCACAGGACGGAGTTTGAGAGTAGTGTAATTTTATAAGGGACTCAA
>JAFQHW010000004.1 GCA_017397805.1 Clostridia bacterium
GACACAAAACCACCCGTTAGGCGTACAAAAGTACGTCCAGGGTGGTTTTTGTTCGTAGCAAAAAAATATAAATTAATTGAGAAAACTCGTTTATCGAGTTTTTACCTCGCTTTTAAAAAAGGTTCTTTTTTTGCGGTTCAGACATTGTCGGGGTCCTCGCGAAGTCGTTAGACTTCGTGGGGTGACTTTCCATCCCAAATTATGAGCAGGGTTCGTTATCTACCTCAGCATAATGAAAAGGTCCGTTTATACCTGCATCGTATTTCAAAATAGCCGCGGCATCAAGACTGTTCACATCGCCGTCAAAGTTTACGTCAGCCGCCATAAGCGCGTCGTCATCAAGAGTTATCAGCATTGCATCATAACGAAGGATAAACGCGGCATCCAAATTATCGGCGCTTCCGTCCATATTAACGTCACCTATCAAATAAAACTCAAGGCTAATGGTCATATCGGATTCAACAGTACCGCTGCTAACACTATAGGACTTAAATCCATAGCCATCATTCAAGGTGTATTGGGGCAGTATAGTATTTATTCTTGTGCCGGAGGCAACGCTGATAACGGCATCGGAAGCGAGAGCGCCGCCGTTACCTGCAACGAAAGTTATGGTATAGTTTCTCGAAATCGCTTTAACTACGTCGCCGTCAGCCTGTGTAGCCAACCTTTGACTGCCGTCGGATAGGTTCCATATAACAATGTCAAAATCTTCGGTGGTTATTTCGTTAGCATTCCCTACTATATTGTATTTCGCATTAAAAACCACGGTATCTTCGGGGATAGCCACGGAGTTGGTGAAGGCAACAGCCACACCGCTTACACCGTCTCTGTTATAGCTTTCATTAAGCTCAACGAAAACGCCAAGATCTTCATTAATAGAGCTTGTACTGCCGGCAACGAGAGTTAATTTATCAGAGGTTGAAACGACCAATTTTCCGCTGAAAGCGCCTGCAGGCAACTTACCGGTCAAAGTTGCGGTGTTCGTTTCACTGTCAACAAACAGGGAAAAATCATATGTAACGTAATCAGCCGCAGAAGCGGTAGGAACGCTAACGGAACAAATCAAAACCATAAGCAAAGCGCTTATTAAACAAAAGCTTCTTTTAAACATAAAAAATCTCCTTTAATATAATATTTTTTTATTGAAACAAATCAATCAAGCCTGCGTCGTGCTTTAAAATCTGTGCCGCATCAAGGCTGTCAACGCTTTCGTCGTTATTGGCGTCGGCCGCTTTTAGCTGAAGAGCGTTTAATTCAAGAAGCATCGCATCGTAACGAAGCACGTATGCCGCATCCAAATTATCTGTACTTCCGTCCATATTAACGTCGCCGAGAATAAAGCTGTCTTCGCTAATTTCGCCGCTTTCGGTGCTTTCTGTTTCATCGTTGCTCTCGGAAGGTTCGATTTCCGAGCTTTCGGAGTTAGAATCGGATACGTATAATGCGTTTACGGTAATGGACTCGGTCACCTCGTTAAATGACTTGTCCCATCCGTTAAAGGTGTAATTCTCAACTTCGGGAGCTACGGGAGCTACCGCATCGGCACCGTAAATTACGGTTTGCTCGGAAAGCAGCTCACCCTCGTGACCCACAAAGCTTACCGTGGGGTTGCTGCCGACAAGGGCAACTTCTTGGTCATAAGGGGAAATTATGGTAGAATTCGTACTTCTAACGGTAAGCGTAAGGGGCTTGGAAGCGGAGTTTACAGCGCTGTTAGCCAAATTAAAGCTATAGCTGAAGCTACCGTCCGCGGCGTTAAGCGCAGTGCCCGCTGCGGTGCGGTTAGTAATTATCTTCCCTTTGTTGTCAGTTAAAAGGAAAATGTAGTTTTGGGCAGTCTGAAAAGAGCCCGAGTATTTAACTATACAATTAACGACTTCGTCGCTACTGCTGTGGGAAGCAAACACTTTGGTTATAGTGCATATGGAAGCGGCATTTGCCGTAACAGCAAAAAAGGCGGCGGCAATTACGCTTATGCACAACAACAAAGCCAAAAGCTTTTTAAAATTCATTTTAAAACCTCCGAACGTAGAAAATAAGACAAAACATATCTCAAGAAATACTATAACACAAAAAAATCCGTTTGTCACTATGTAAATTCTACCTTGGCAAATTTTCTTCAAACAAAGTCCAAGGGAAACTATCGGGCGGTAAGGATTTATAGCATTTACCTTCACCAAGGCTTAAATGAAAAGACCACAAAGCCAGCCCTTCCCGCTCTGCCCTGCCGCCGTATTTTCCGTCACCGTACAAGGGCAGACCGCGGTGGGAAAACTGCACCCTTATCTGATGGGTGCGGCCTGTCTGCAACTGTATTTGCAAAAGAGAAAGGAGCTGACCGTTATGCTCGGCGCTTCCTAAAAGCTTATAATTAAGCACCGCCGTTTTAACACCGTTTCTGCCGCGCTTTACCACAAAGCTCTTATTCTTTATTCGGTCGTGATATAAAAAGTCGGTTAAGATATCTGCTTGAGCTTCGGGCACACCGCGTACTATTGCCAGGTATTCCTTTTTCATTCCGCCGCAGGCTATTATTGAAGAAAGCGCCGCCGCGCTTTTTTTGTTTTTTGCGTACACCATAATGCCACCAGTAGCTCTGTCCAGACGGTGCACGGGGAATATCTCGCAGTTTAAAGCTTGCGTTAACATTTCCGGCAGACTGCCGTTTCCGCACTCGGAAATTACGCCTTGAGGCTTTACGCACACGACCATATCTTTGTTTTCATAAATAACGTTAATACTCATATCTTTCTTCTCAATCGGCCAAATAGGATTTATGACCTCTTTGACACTGCGATAAGAACAGCCGCCGTGTTTCCACGGCGGCTCAGACCGCTGACAAAGGCACAGAACACGAAAAAAGAAAAAATATTACTATTTTAAGGGAGAAAATTCAGGGGAGATCCCTGAATTTTCTACTTTTTATATTATAGTTTTTCGTTCAAAACGAACCTCGGCTCACAGTACC
>JAFQHW010000034.1 GCA_017397805.1 Clostridia bacterium
AACCTTTTTTAAAAGCGAGGTAAAAACTCGATAAACGAGTTTTCTCAATTAATTTATATTTTTTTGCTACGAACAAAAACCACCCTGGACGTACTTTTGTACGCCTAACGGGTGGTTTTGTGTCCGTTTCAACCATTTTTTACTATCCCAAAGGGATTGTAAAAAACAAAAGTTTTTACAACCCCTTCTTGCATCATCTTAGTCTATATTTTTTCTAAAAGCTCCGCAAGCTCGTCTATGGTTTGTCCGAACAAACAAAGTGCGTTGGAAACGGTTTCTGGCTTTGTAAGGTCAATTCCCGCCACCTTAAGCTCCTCTATGGGGTAGTCACTTCCGCCCAGTGTAAGGAACTTCAAATATCCATCGGCATTTCCGCTTTCTAAAATGTTTTTAGCAATAGCAACGGCGGCAGAGAAGCCGGTAGCGTATTGATAAACGTAAAAAGCACTGTAGAAGTGTGGAACGTAGGACCACTCGTTTGCCATTATCTCATTAATCTCGGCACCCTCGTAGTACTTGGAAACAAGCCCCTTATACAGCTCCGAAAGGCTTTGCGCGGTAAGCGCCTCACCGCTTTCGCACATTTTATGACTTTCACGCTCAAACTCCGCAAACAGTGTTTGGCGGTAAAGAGTTGTGCGGAAGCTTTCAAGGAAGTGGTTAAGGATATATGCCTTCCTTTTAGGGTCGCTTTCCGTTTTAAGCAAATGCAAAGTAAGCAACACCTCGTTAACGGTAGAGGCAACCTCGGCCACCATAATGCTGTAGTTGTGGTTCAAAAAGCTTTGCGCTTCCGATGATTTGTAGGAGTGTATAGCGTGTCCTAATTCGTGGGCAACGACGAAGGCATCATCAAGGGTATCCGCATAGTTAAGCAGTACGTAGGGATGGACACCGTGTACCCCGCAGGAAAACGCGCCGCTTCTTTTGCCCTTGTTTTCATAAACATCTATCCATTTATCCTCAAAGGCTTCGTCAAGCAATTTGCCGTATTCTTCGCCCAAGGGTTTAAGCGCTTCTTTAACCAACTCTACTGCCTTGGAATAGGGCATATCAAACTTAACGTCCTCTACCATGGGAGTATAAAGGTCAAACAAATCAATTTTTTCAAGACCTAAAACTTTTTTTCTAAGCTCCAAATACTTGCGCATATAGGGAAGACTTTCGTGTACCGCATCTATAAGGCTATCGTACACCGTTTCGGGTACATCGTTGTTAAACAGTGCGGATTCTCTTGCACTGCTGTAGCCTCTTACGTCTGCAAAGTAGCAATCTAACTTTACGTTGCCGCTGTAAAGCTCGGCAATGGTGTTTTCAAACTTCTTAAAGGTGCCGAAAAAGGCATTAAACGCATCCTCGCGCACTTTTCTGTCGGCGCTTTCGCGGTAAACGCTGAAGTTGCCGTTGGTTAACTGTACCTCGTTACCGTTCTCGTCTTTAATGGTGGGGAACTCTAAATCTACGTTATTAAGCATGGAGAACGCATTATCAGGTGTTTGTGCCGCATCAGCAAGCTTTGCCAGCATTAGTTCTTTGTCTGCGGACAAAGTGTACTCTTTAGCTTTAACGATTTTACGAAGAGAAAAGCGCTCGTCGTCCAAAAGGGGGCTTTTAACAAGCTCCTCAAAACGCTCCTCGTCTATGGCAACGATTTCGGGGTTCAAAAATGCCGCGGTGGATTGCAGTTTAACTATAAGTCCCATAGCTTTAGCTTCCATGGCCTGGTAATCGGGGTCGCCGGCATCGCCTGATTTTAAAAGCATGGGGTAGAGGTAGCAAAGCATAACCGCTTCCTCTGCATCACACATAAGCTTTATGCCGTTTTTAAGCGCTTCTGCGCTGTCTCCCAGCGTTCCTTGGGCGGTGGCAACCAAATCAACAGCGCTCTCTGCTTTCTTGCAGTACTCTTCCCATTCTTCCTTATTCTTAAATATATGGGATAAGTCCCACATATAGTTGGGGTTCATTTCGTTTCTATTCTTCATTAAAAGCTCCTTATTATAAGCCGTATTCCTCTGCCAGCTCCTTAAATGCGGGCAGAGCCTTTTCAATCTGCTCGGTATCAACGCAGTAAGAGATCCTTACGTATCCGGGGCAACCGAAGGAATCGGAAGGCACCAATAACAGCTCTTTCTTTTTTGCCTTTTCGCTGAATATCTTTGCATCATCCTCGGGAGTTTTCAAGAAAAGATAGAAAGCACCGTCAGGCTTTATGCACTTGTAACCGTAGGAGCTAAGGGCGCTGTAAAGCAAATCGCGGTTCTTTTTGTAAACTGAAACGTCCGCAGTCTGCCCCAAGCATCTTGCCGCCACGTGCTGGAACATAGAGGGCGCACAAACGTAACCAAGTGCTCTGCCGGCACCGCAAACGGCGGCATAAACGTCCCTCTCCCTGTCCATGCGAGGGCATACGGCAATGTAGCCTATACGCTCTCCGGGGATAGATAAAGATTTGCTGAAGGAATAGCAAACCAAGCAGTTATCGTAATACTTGGTAACAAAAGGCACCTTCACGCCGTCATAAACCAGCTCTCTGTAAGGCTCGTCCGTTATCAAATATATAGGATGCCCGTATTCTTCGCTTTTAGTCTTCAATACGTCACACAAAATCTTAATGCTTTCTTCCGTAAGAACCACGCCGGAGGGGTTGTTGGGACTGTTAACGATAACTGCCTTCGTGTTCTCGTTTATCGCTTTTGCAAAAGAGTCGCCGTCTATCTGTAAATCCTCCGTAGGCGCCAAGGGTACGAACTTAGCTCCCGCACCTTCGGAAAATACGCGGTATTCGGGGAAGAACGGTGCAAATGCAATAACCTCATCACCTGCACAAACTATGGCATTAAGGCTTATGGTAAGGCTTGCGGCGGCACCTACCGTCATATATATGCTGTCGGCGGTGAAGCTTTCGCCGTGTTCCTTGTTAAGATAATCCGCTATAGCTTTTCTTACGCTTGCATCGCCTTGAGCCGAGGTATAACCGTGAAGCTGTAAAGAGGACATCTCCTCCGTCAAAGCCTTAATCGTTTCGTTAACACAAGCAGGTGCGGGAACGGAGGGATTACCAAGGCTGAAATCAAAAACCTTGTCGGCTCCTATCTCTGCCTTGCGCTTGTTGCCGTACTCAAACAGCTCACGTATAACGGAGCGTACCTTGCCTAATTGTTCCATCTTTTCGTTTATCATATCAAAACCACCTTTCAGTTCTGCTTTCTTACCGTTTTATATTCGTTATAGTACTTATAATAAGGGCATTCCTTCGTGTTACCCAACATAAACTTTAGCATATCGTCTTCGTCAAGCCCTTTTGTACAACCCTCTGTATCTGTTTCGTCGTCATAGTCAAAATATTCACAGCTTAAGCATCTGTCTTCCATTTGATCACCTACAAAAGCTCGTATTCAGGCTCTTCCAACACGGGGTACAAGTCATAATCGTTAAAATGCCACCACTCGTTCACGTATCCCCAAAAGCCGCCTTTTTCCATAGCCTCTTCTAACAGCAGGATGTTTTTGCGAGCTTCCTCGCTTGCATCGTCGTATATACGCTTGCCCTTGCCGCTGAAATCGTCGAAAGGGGAGGGCATCTCCAGCGCTTGTCCGTCAGCGGTAACTATGCTCACGTCTACCGTACTGCCCCTCGTGTGCTTTGAAAACCCGCGGTGCGGGTTGGCAACGAAGTCGTCGTCGGGCATTGCCTCCCACATAACAAACTGTGCAGAGGCGGGTCTGTACGCATCCAATATCAGCAAGCTGTATCCGCGCTCTTTTAAAAATTCTTGCGCAACCTTCAGCTTTTGTACCGTGCCGTAGCGCAAATACGCATCCTTAAAGCTGTATAATTGCTTTCCCATAAAATTGTTCGTGGTACTGTAGGGCAAGTCCACGTACAAATCGGGTATATAATCCTTTATCCTTACCAAATCTTCTGCTTTTGCCATTTATTCTACCCCCTCAAGGTTAAATTTCGGTATAAAGCTTTCACCCACACACTCACCCTCCTGAGTAAACCCTTGAATGATGCCAAGCTTGCGTGAGTATTCACAAAGCTCCTCGTATTCTTCGTCGTACAGCTTGCGCCCAAGCTCGTCGGGCATTTCAAAATCGGGCGGTGTATATTGCTTCATTATACTTATGTATATCGCATTTCCGTAGCGGCGACGTAAAAACCTAAGCACCGCCTTGGAATCCTCAACGCACCCCGGTAGTGCCAAATGCCGTACGATAACCCCTTCGGTCATAAGCCCATCCTTGAACACGGGCGCGCCTCTTTGAATCACCATCTCGTCCAATGCCTTTTTCGCTACTTCAAAATAATCCGCCGCCTTGGAATATCTGTTGCTCAAATCTGCACTCACGTATTTAAAGTCGGGCATATATATATCAACAATCCCCTTTAATTCGCGTATGCTCTCGGTGTTTTCGTATCCGCTGCTGTTCCACACTATAGGTAACACAAGTCCTTCGCTTTTGGCATAAAGCAAGGCTTTTTTTATTTTTTCTGAAAAGTGGGTGGGTGTAACAAGGTTTATGTTGTGCACGCCCTCGCTTTGCAACCTTAAAAATATGTGGGCAAGCTGTTCTACGGTAACCGCTTTGCCTATACCGCTTCGGGAGATTTCGCGGTTTTGGCAGAAAACACAGCGCAAGTTGCATCCGCTGAAAAACACGGCACCACTGCCATTGTCGCCCGAAATGCAAGGCTCCTCCCAATAGTGGGCGGCGGCGCGCGCAAGTCTTATACTATCGCCTTCACCGCAAAACCCGCGCGAACCGTTACGGTCAACGTCGCAAGCTCTTGGGCAAATATTGCATTTGTTTACCAAAAAAGCCACCAACCCTTCAATTTTACATTATAACATACCCCCAACCTTAAATCAATAAAAAATAAAAATAACACAGGCAAAGTTGCAAAAAGAAACAAAGAAACGTAAAAAAATCCTATTTATCAGATTCTCTTTACTCGCATTTAATCCCTTGTTAATATACTTTGTCATATTTAAACAAAATTTATATACTTTCCGTTGGATCGTGTTTGTCGTTTAGGTATAATAAATAAACATTATTTCAAAAGCCATTGACAAAGCGATTATAACATTATATAATGTAAATAAGTATTGGGTGAGGATTTTTTGCAGCCGTTGCTTTGATTGCCCCCTATATTATTAAGCCTTACGTTGTTAAAGGTATAGGCATGCGATAACAGCACCAATGCATTTGATTCGTTTCCCAAAGAAATATTATTAAGGAGAAAAAGCACAGATGAGAAATCGCACAATCGCAACAATTCTTTCCGTAATGATGCTGTTGTCCTTGTTTGCCGCATATCCCGCTGCTGTTAGCGTTGGTGCAACAGACAATGTACAGATCATTGAAGCTCACTCCGAAGATGACTACGGCAGTGGCAGTGAAGCTAACATCACAATTACCGCTCCTATCAACGTAGTTGTTGGTCAAACCTTTGAAGTGGTTTATCAGTTCCATGATTACGTTACTTCCACCGGTAACCCCGGCTGCTTCGTTATCGATTCCACAATCGATACAAGCTTAGTAACCCTTGATCCTTCTATGTATGAAGCTGACTACACCACAATGATCCAAGAGCCCACCACAGTTGAGTGGGAACTCACCGGTAATACAATGAACGCATTGGAAGCTGGTCAGAGCGGTTGGCATACAATCAGCTACACCACCATCGAAGAAGATCCTGCAACCGCAGATACTCTTACCATTAAGGTAGTTTACGTTGCTAATGCAGTAGGTGCAGCATTGTTTGATTTTGAAAAGATCGAATTCCAGGATGCATGGGCTTCCGAATTCTACTATTTCTACCCCGCTAACTTCACAGTTAACGTGGTAGCTGAAGGCGGCGAAGAACCTTCCGAAGAACCCTCTGAAGAACCCTCTGAAGAGCCTTCCGAAGAGCCTTCCGAAGGACCTTCCGAAGAGCCTTCCGAAGAACCTTCCGAAGAACCCACTCCCGACTTCGGTTCTCAGACCATCACCGCTACCGCAACTGACGATTACGGCAGTGGCAGCGAAGCTAACCTTACAATTACTGCTCCTAACGCAGTAGTTGTAGGCGAAACCTTCGTAGTAACTTATCAGTTCCATGATTACGTAACTTCCACCGGTAATCCCGGCTGCTTCGTAATCGACTCTACAATCGATACCAATTACGTAGCTCTCGACTCCTCTATGATTGATGCTGCTGCAACTGCAGTTATCGAAGAGCCCACCACTGTTTATTGGGAAAACTGCTGTAACACCGAAACAGTTGGCGAAACCGGCTGGCACACAATCAGCTTCGTAACCATCGAAGAAGATTCTGCAATAGCAGATACTCTTACCGTTAATATAGTTTACGTTGCAAACGCAGTAGGCGAAGCAGTATTCCAGATCAAGCAGATCGACTTCATGGATGCATGGGGTTCCGAATTCTATTATTTCTTCCCCGCTAACTTCACAGTTAACGTTATAGAAGAAGGCGACGATTCTTCCGACGTAGAATCCTCCGAAGTTGAATCCTCCGAAGTTGAATCCTCTGAAGTTGAATCCTCTGAAGTTGAATCCTCCGAGGTTGAATCCTCTGAAGTTGAATCCTCCGACGTTGAATCCTCTGAAGTTGAATCCTCCGAAGTTGAATCCTCTGAAGTTGAATCTTCCGAAGTAGAATCCTCCGACGTTGAATCTTCCGAAGTAGAATCCTCCGACGTTGAATCTTCCGATGAAGAATCCTCCGACGTTGAATCTTCCGATGAAGAATCCTCCGACGTTGAATCCTCCGATGAAGAATCCTCCG
>JAFQHW010000005.1 GCA_017397805.1 Clostridia bacterium
AGTCGTTGACAACAGATTTACAGTCTGCCCCCTTTGGCCACTCGGGAACACTCCCCCATTATGGAGCTGGTGAAGGGAGTCGAACCCCCAACCTGCTGATTACAAATCAGCTGCTCTGCCATTGAGCTACACCAGCATTTTTATCTGTATCAGCAATCGCTTATCACGACCAGCAAGAGAGATTATATCACAGCAAAGCACCTTTGTCAAGATATTTTTTCAACTTTTGCCAAAAAGTTTTTATCCTCCCCATCGGCTAAGGCTTTTTATGCTTCAACGGCGGTTTTTGCTTTTGTTAAGCTCTTTTTTAATCAAAGCAGACAGCGGCACCGCCACGGGAATAAGCACCATATCCTTTATAAAAAGCGGCAAAAACACCGCACTTATTGCGGAAAGCGTGTATGTGCCCGTTACGAATGCGTATTGCAATATCCCTATCCCGTACGCAAGCACCAAGGACAGCAAGCCAAAAAGCACAGCGTAAAGCCCGCCTTTACGACTTACCAAGCCGCACAGGGCGGCTACTATAAGAAAGCCCCATATAAAGCCGCCGGTGGCACCGAAAAGCATACCCGCGCCGCCCTTCATCCCTGCAAAAACAGGCAGACCCACTGCACCCATAGCCACGTATACGGCGGTGGCGGAAATCCCTATTTTAAAGCCGAAGATATAAGCACCCAAGGCGACAGCAAAGCACTGCAGACTTAAGGGCATGGTGGGAAAGGGTACCACAGCCAATGCCGTTACCGAATACAAAGCCGCAAGCACCCCTATGGCAGCGGCGTTTTTCGCTTTCTTCATCGGGGGATACCTTCGGGGCGCACCCTTACCTCTCCCGAATAAAGCTGTTTTACCTTGCCCCCTTCGTCCTCTGCTATCAGGTTATAATCCTCGGATATTCCCAGCACGCGTACGGTGCTTTCCTCCTCTCCCCTTACCGCCGTAACCGTCTGCCCTATCAAAAAGCAACGGCTTCTGTAATCCTCAAGGGCGGAGGAGGGATCGCGGTAAAGCCCATCAAAGGCTTTAAGTATCTCTGCGGCGTAAAAGTTTATAAGACCGCGCTCCACCCTTGTGTGAATACCGCCGGCTATCTCCTTAAGCTCTGTGGGAAAGCTTATATCGTAAACGTTAAGCCCTATGCCCACCACCGCGTATTCAAGCATACCGTTCTCCACGGACACGGCGCCGTCGGTAAGAATGCCGCAGACCTTTTTGCCGCGGCAAAAAACGTCATTGACCCATTTAATATAAGCGCGCTCGCCGCTTAGCTTCTCTATCGCCTTGGCAACGGCTACGGCGGCTGTTGCCGTAATGTCGCCGCCGCGGCAGGATGCTTTTTCGGGGCGAATAAGAACGCTCATATACAGACCGCCTTGCTCCGAATAAAAGCTTCTGCCCATTCTGCCCCTGCCGCCGTTTTGACGGCAGGCGATAAGCACCTCTCCGTCCGAGGCACCTTCCTCGGCAAGACGGCGCAAAGCGTTGTTGGTAGAAGCACACTCCCAAACGGTGCGCACCTTAAAGGCACCGCCGCACAGCCTTGAAATCTCGTCTGCGTGCGGAATATCGGTGCCCTCTCTTAGCCTATAACCCTTACCTGCAACGGCTTCTATAGGATAGCCCTCCTCCTGAAGGGAACGGACTGCCTTCCAGACAGCATTTCGGCTTACGGTATCCTCCGAAAGCTCGTGGGCGGTAAGACATCCGTTTTTTGTAAGTAGATTGTATAAGATCCTGCTTTTTAACGTCATAAATTTCCTCTTTAAGGGCAAAATGGAGTTGACATATCGACCGTATAAAAGTATAATACTGATTGTACCGACATATTTTAACACATCGGGCACGACCTGTCAACCTGTTTTTCGAAAACAGGTGACAGAAAGAGAGGTAACTATGGCAAACCACAAAAAGATAAAAGAAAGCAGAAATGCGGAGCGCGGAAGCTATAAAAAACGCTATAAGATAGTAAAAGAGCTTAGGATATGGCTGTGTGCTCTTTTAGCGGTATGCGTGGGCTTGAGTGTATATACCGTGTTCTTTTCCGATGACGGAAAGAACGATTTGAATAAAAACGTAGCACTTTACAACGACGATTACGAAGTTGATGCCATGATGCTTTCGTATCTGTTTTACAGTGAGTTTTACGCCATGGTAGAGGACGAAAATTTCTACACGCAGGAAGGCTACGGCACCTACGGTCTTGACCCCTCTTTGCCTCTTAAAGACCAGAAATATACCGAGCTGAGAAGCTTTTTTGACGAGCTTATGAACACCGCCTCCGCAGGAGCGCTTACCACCTTGCAGTATTACGATATGGCGATGCAAAACGGGCTTACCTTGGGCGAGAAGGAGCAAAAAGCCATAGACGACGAGATAGCCGACTTAAAAGCAAGGGCAAAAAAGGAAGATATGGACCTTGACGAGTTTTTGGACTATCGCTACGGCCCCGGTATGACGGAAGCCGACGTGCGCCGCACCTTGGAATTTTATAACCTTGCCATGAAGCAGTACGACGAGGCCATGGAAGGTGCATTTGAATGCACCGACGAGGAGATCGCCGATTATTATACCGAGCACTACGATGATTATATATCCGCAAACATAATGCGTTATCAGCTAAAGGCGGAGTATGACGAGGACGGCGAAATCACCGAGGAATGCAAGCAAAAAGCAGAGGCTTTTGCCGCTTGTGAAACGGTGGAAGAATTTTTGGCACTGGTGAAGAAAGACCGTCTTGAAGGCGGTGAGGATGAGGAGACCACCGAGGAGTTTTTGCAGGAATGCGTAATAACCGCCACCCCCGAAGACTATAAGGACGATATGGCGGATTGGATGTTTGCTTCCGACCGCAAAAAGGGCGACTCCAAAATCTTCTATTTAGAGGATTACGTTGCGGTATTTAAAATGATGCGCCCTGCGGGCAAATATATGTATTCCTCCATCAACTGCAGAATAATATACGTTTCCGGCGTTCACTATCCTAATGCCGAAGCCACCAAAAAAGCGGCGGAGGACATCCTCGCTTTGGCTAAACAAACGCCTACCGAGGAAGAATTCGAAAAATTGGTGCACGAATACAGTAACGACCCTCAATCCGTTTCCTATGGCGGTATGTGTGAGGGTGTAGTACCCAGCGACCTTAATTACAGATGTGAGGAATGGGTGTTTGCAAGCGGCAGAGAAGTTGGTGACATAGGTATGGTTGAGCTTTACGGCGACTACTACATTATATACCTTACCGGTTTCGGTGACGCTTGCTGGAAGACAGTTGCAGAGCGTGACCTGATAGACGAACAGGTTACCGCATTCCAGGAAACCATGGAGAACTTTACCGAAGTGGAACAGAATGCCGACGTTATAAACGAGCTTATCCCTGACGACTTGGCAACCGACCATAAATCCGGCTTGGGCACGTCCGTATGGACGATAGTTTTGGTAGTATTTACGGTTCTTACCGCCGCCGCTACCGTTTGGAGCTTTGTGGATACCGCAAGGCTGAAGAAAAAATACGATTATAATTTTTAATAACTAAAACAGGCTGTATCTGCACGGGTATTTCCCGTTTGATACAGCCTTCAATTGCTTGTCTCAATTCTATAGAAGCAATGGAATAAAGAGGTAACGATATGAACAATAGTATTAAAATTTTAATTGTATTTATAATTACGGCTTTTAACGGAATTTTTGGATATTTTTGCGATAGTCGCAGTATAAACGATACGGTTTTGTGCTCTCTTGCTCTTCTTGTTCCTTTTGGGGTACTTGCTTCCTCAAAGCCGGTAATTTCCATAAAAACCGATAACAGCAAAAAACAAGGCGTTATCCTGTCGGCTGTTTTTGCGGTTGCTTTAATCGGTACGGTTATAGGGTATCGCTTGGGAGCCTCGTTTGTGCTTTTGCCCATGGTTACTGTGCTTGTTTCAGCGGTTGGCAGTGTTTATTCCGCCGTGGCTGCTAAGTGGGAAAATAAGTGCCCAAAAAGCTTTATAGCGATAAAAGCTATCCTGCTGTCCCTCCTTGCCGTTGCCGGCTTGTCCTCTGCAGTGGGTGTGGTGCGTATGATTATTGTCTATCTTAAAAAGGCAGAGCATTTTGGGCTTACTGCCGCGTTGCTGCTTATTCCTATGGTTTTGCTTGGCACTATTGCCTTGTTTATGCTTTGCAAGTTGAAGGATAAGGGTGTGCAAAAGTCATTATCCAAAAAATTGGCGTTTGTTATAACCTTTGTCTTTGCTATTTCTATGGTTTTAACCGTTAAAAGCGGTGTTATGCCCACAAGCTCTGCCTTTACCGCACCTGCCGGTGCAGCGTATATGAGCGCAAGCGGTGATACGGAGCTTTGTGTTGGATACAGTGCCAAGGGTATAACAAAGCTTTACGATTACGGAGAGTTTTACGACCTTTTACATAAGTGGAAGATGAATAACAAAATCGAAACTATAGACGGTGAACGGTACAGCGTTTGCTTCGATTTCTACGGAGGGTTTAGAGTAGCGGTATTTACACCGATAGATGCTGATTAACAAAAGAAGCCTGACGAGAGCACCCCGCATAAAAAGCAAAACCTACTGACCAAAAAATCAGTAGGCCAGACCGCTGACAAAGTCAAAAGGCAGCAGTCTGAAAGCCACCGAGCGAATCGGTGGCTCAAGCTGATGACAAACCTTGTCATCAGCTTGGCAGAGTGCTGAGAAAGAGCGCAGACAAGACGAACCGAGGCGAGAACTGTACTTTGTACTGTGAGCCGAGGTTCGTTTTGAACGAAAAAATATAACAAAATGCAGAAAA